>JAEZKX010000178.1 GCA_023436025.1 Pseudomonadota bacterium
GGCGTGGGCGGCGCGCGCCAGCGCCCGCGCCTGCGCCACGCGGGCTGCCGCATCCTGCACCGAGGTGTTGCGCGCGGCAGCGGCCTCCACCAGCGTGTCGAGCACCGGATCGCCGAAGGCCTTCCACCAGTCGCCGCGGTGGCGCGCTTCTGCCGGCGCGGCGGTGGTCCAGCGGCTGCCGTCCGCCTGCTTGAAGGCGACCGGCGGCGGCGCCTGCACGGGTAGTTGGGGCAATGCGGTGGCGCAACCGGCGAGCACCAGCGCGGCCACCAGAGGCAGTTGTCGAAGCATGGATCGCATCTCAGATCTCCCGGTTGTGCAAGGGCGCGGCCGCTACCGGATGCGCGGCGCCACCGCCACCGGCGAAGCCTTCGAAGTGCGCAAGCTGGCCGTGCTGGCGCAGCGGCCGGTTGCCGGCCAGGCGGCGCAGCACCACGTAGAACACCGGCGTGAGGAACAGCCCGAAGGCGGTGACGCCTATCATTCCGGCGAACACGGCGATGCCCATGGCCTGGCGCATCTCGGAGCCGGCGCCGCTGGACAGCACCAGCGGCAGCACGCCCATCACGAAGGCCAGCGAGGTCATCAGGATGGGCCGCAGGCGCAGCCGGCTGGCCTCGATGGCGGCCTGCACCGGCGTGCGGCCGGCAAACTCCAGCTCGCGCGCGAACTCCACGATCAGGATCGCGTTCTTGGCCGACAGTCCCACCAGCACCATCAGGCCGATCTGGGTGAACACGTTGCTTTCGCCACCGGCCAGCCACACGCCCGACATCGCCGCGAACAGCCCCATGGGCACGATCAGCAAGATGGCCAGCGGCAGCGTCAGGCTCTCGTACTGCGCGGCCAGCACCAGGAACACCAGCAGGATGGCCAGCGGGAACACCCACACCGCCGAATTGCCGGCCAGGATCTCCTGGTAGGTCAGGTCGGTCCACTCGAAGGCGATGCCCGGCGGCAGGGTCTCGGCGGCGATGCGCTCCACCGCGTCCTGCGCCTGGCCCGAGGAGAAGCCCGGGGCCGGGCCGCCGTTGATGTCGGCGGTGAGATAGCCGTTGTAGCGCATGGCGCGTTCGGGCCCGAAGCTGGAGCGCACGTTCATCAGCGCCGCCAGCGGCACCATCTCGCCGGTCGACGAGCGCACCTTCAGCGCGCCGATGTCCTCGGCGCGCGCGCGGTAAGGCGCATCGGCTTGCACCCGCACGGTGTAGGTGCGGCCGAACTTGTTGAAGTCGTTGACGTAGACGCTGCCCAGGTAGGTCGACATGGTCTCGAACACGTCGGTCACCGCCACCCCGAGCTGGCGCGCCTTGGTGCGGTCGATGTCGGCATAGAGCTGCGGCACGTTGACCTGCCAGCTGGTGAACAAGCCCGCCAGCTCCGGCGCCTGCGCCGCCTTCGCCATGAAGGCCTTGACCGCCGCGTCCATGGCTTCGTAGCCGAGCGAGCCGCGGTCTTCCAGCTGCAGCTTGAAGCCGCCGGTGGTGCCCAGCCCCTGCACCGGCGGCGGCGGGAACATCACGATGAAGGCGTCCTGGATGCTGCCGTAGGCCGCGTTCAGCTGCGCCGCGACGGCCGCACCGCTCTGGTCGGCGTTCTTCCGCTCGTCGAAGGGCTTGAGCATGGCGAACACGATCCCCGCATTGGAGCTATTGGTGAAGCCGTTGATCGACAGGCCGGGGAAGGCGAGCGTGCCTTCCACGTTCGGGTTGTCCGCGGTGATCTCGCCCATGCGGCGCACCACCGCCTCGGTGCGGTCCAGCGTGGCGCCGTCGGGCAGCTGGGCGAAGCCGATCAGGTACTGCTTGTCCTGGGCGGGAACGAAGCCCGCGGGCACCACCTTGAACAGGCCCACGGTGGCGACCGCCAGCACGGCATACAGGCCCAGCATCAGCGCCTTGCGCCCGAGCGCGCGGCGCACGCCGCCGCCGTAGGCGTGCGAGGCGCGGCCGAACATCCGGTTGAAGCCGCGGAACAGCCAGCCGAAGGTGCGGTCCATGCCGCGGGTGAGCGCATCCTTGGGCGCGTCATGCCCCCGCAGCAGCAGCGCCGCCAGCGCCGGCGACAGCGTCAGCGAGTTGATGGCCGAGATCACCGTGGAGATCGCGATGGTCACCGCGAACTGGCGGTAGAACTGGCCGGTCAGCCCGCTGATGAAGGCCAGCGGCACGAACACCGCCACCAGCACCAGGGCGATGGCGACGATCGGGCCGGACACCTCGCGCATGGCGCGGTAGGTCGCCTCGCGCGGGCTGAGCCCCGCCTCGATGTTGCGCTCGACGTTCTCCACCACCACGATGGCGTCGTCGACCACGATGCCGATGGCCAGCACCAGCCCGAACAGGCTCAGCGCGTTGATCGAGAAGCCCAGCAGGTGCAGCACGGCGAAGGTCCCCACCACCGACACCGGCACGGCCAGCAGCGGGATGATGGAGGCGCGCCAGGTCTGCAGGAACAGGATCACCACCAGCACCACCAGCTCGAGGGCCACCAGCAGCGGCTGCACCACCGACTGGATGGAGGCGCGCACGAACTGCGTCGGGTCGTAGGCGATGCGGTATTCCACGCCCTCGGGCATGTGCTTCGCCAGTTCGTCCATGGTCTTGCGCACCTGCGCCGAGATCTCCAGCGCGTTGGAGCCCGGCGCCTGGAACACGCCGATGCCGACCGCCGCGTCGTTGTTCAGCAGCGAGCGCAGCGCGTAGTCGGCTGCGCCCAGCTCCAGGCGCGCGACGTCGCGCAGCCGCGTGACGGCGCCGTCGGCTCCGGTCTTGACGATGATGTCGCCGAACTCCTCCTCGTTCTGCAGCCGACCCTGGGCGTTGATCGACAGCTGCAGGTCGACGCCGGGCAGCCCCGGCGAGGCGCCCACCACGCCGGCGGCGGCCTGCACGTTCTGCTCGCGGATGGCCTGCACCACGTCGCCTGCGGACAGGCCGCGCTGCGCCACCTTCTGCGGGTCCAGCCACACGCGCATGGCGTACTCGCCGCCGCCCCAGATCTCCACGTGGCCCACGCCTTCGATGCGCGCGAGGCGGTCGCGCACGTTGAGCACCGCGTAGTTGCGCAGGTAGTCCATGCCGTAGCGGCCGTTGGGCGACACCAGGTGGACCACCATGGTGATGTCGGGCGAGCTCTTGACGGTGGACAGGCCCAGGCGGCGCACCTCCTCGGGCAGGCGCGGCTCGGCCTGCGCCACGCGGTTTTGCACCAGCTGCTGCGCCTTGTCCGGGTCGGTGCCCAGGCGGAAGGTGACGCTGAGCGTCATCAGGCCGTCGGTGGTGGCCTGGCTGCCCATGTAGAGCATGCCTTCCACGCCGTTGATGGCCTCCTCCAGCGGCGTGGCCACCGTCTCGGCGATCACCTTGGGGTTGGCGCCGGGGTAGTTGGCGCGCACCACCACCGTGGGCGGCACCACCTCCGGATACTCGGAGATCGGCAGCGCCGGCAAGGCGATGAGCCCGGCCAGCAGGATCAGGAGCGACAGCACGCCGGCGAAGATCGGCCGGTCGATGAAGAAGCGCGAGAAGTTCATGACCGTGCTTCCATCGTCACCGCCTGCGGCTGCACCACGGCGCCCGGGCGCACGCGCTGCAGGCCGTTGACGACAATCCGTTCACCGGGCGCGAGGCCTGCCTGCACCACCCGCAGGCCGCCCGCCGGCGGGCCCAGCGTCACCTCCCGGTACTCGGCCTTGTCGCCCGCGCCCACCACCAGCACGTACTTCTTGTCCTGGTCGGTGCCCACGGCACGCTCGCTCACCAGCACCGCGCGGCTGGCGCGGGCCTGGCCCATGCGCACCCGGGCGAACTGCCCGGGGATCAGGCTGCCATCGCGGTTGTCGAAGGCCGCGCGCACCCGGATGGTGCCGCTGCGGACATCGACCTGGTTGTCGATCAGTTGCAGCCGGCCCTGGTGCGGCGTGTCGTTGCTGGCGCCAGTGCCCATGCGCACGGGGATGCGCTCGATCAGCGCCCGCGCGCTGGAGCCGCCCGGCAGGTCCTTCAGCGCGCGCAGGATCACCTGCTCGTCGGCCTCGAAGCTGGCGTAGATGGGCGACACCGAGACCAGCGTGGTCAGCACCGGCGCGCCGGGGCCGGCGGCCACCAGGTTGCCGGGCGTCACTTCCAGCTTGCCGATGCGGCCGGCGACCGGCGCGCGCACCTGGGTGTAGCCCAGGTTCAGGCGCGCGCCCTGCAGCTGCGCCTGCGCCGCGCGCAGGTTGGCGCCGGCCTCGCGCTCGGCATTGGCGCGCTCTTCCAGTTCGCGCTGCGCGATGGCGCTTTCCTCCCACAGGCGCTGGGCGCGCGCGGCTTCGCTGTGTGCCTGCGCCAGACGGGCCTGCGCCGCCGCGACCTGTGCTTCCGCGCGCTGCACCTCGGCCTGGTAGGGCGCCGGATCGATGGTGATCAGCAGCTCGCCCTGTTTCACCAGCGCGCCTTCGCGGAAGTGCACGGCCTGCACGGCGCCGGCCACGCGCGAGCGGACCTCGACGCGCTCCACCGCCTCCAGGCGCCCGGAGAATTCGTCCCAGGCCGTGATGTCGGTGGCTTCCACCGTGGCGACCGACACCGGGATGGCTGCCGGCGCGGTACTGGTGACGGCCTGCGCGCGTTCGCCGTGCAAGGCGATGATGGCGGTGGCGAGGGCCGACAGGCCGGCGGCGGCGCCGGCCGCGGTCCACAGGCGCCAGCGGCGCACAGGCGCGGCGGCGGGCTTCAAGTTTTCTTGTTCCATGGTTGCTTTTCCTTTTTGAGGCGTGCGCTGGCCCTGCCCGGCGGATCACACCGGGTTGGGCGGTTGTCGTTGGGAGAAGGCGAAGGCCTACGAAGGCGTCGCCGGCATGTCGAGGAAGCCGCGCAGGTGGCCGATCACTGCCTGTTCACAGGGACAGGAATGCGGCGGCGCTTCCAGTGACTGCGGCCAGCCGGTGGCGGGCACGAGGGCGGTTCGCACGACGACACCTGCCTGTCGCAGCCGCTCGGCGTAGGCCCTGGCCTCGTCGCGCATGGGATCGTCCTCGCCGGCGAGCACCAGCGCCGGCGGCAGGCCCCCCAGGCGGCTTGCATGCGCAGGCACGGCATAGGGATGCTCGGCGTCCATGGGCTTGCGCAGGTACTGCGACCAGCCGGTGCTCCACTTGCAGCTGACATCGCCGCCCGTCGCCGCGCGCTTGGACGGCATCGCGCTGCACGGATCGAGCATGGGCGTGACCAGGATCTGGCCTTCCAGGCGCGGCTCGCCGCGGTCGCGCGCCACCAGCGCCAGCGCCGCGGCCAGGTTGCCCCCGGCTTCCTCGCCGGCCACGAACAAGGGCGCACCGGCGCCGCCCAGCCGCAAGCGCTTGCGGGCGATCCACTGCAGTGCGACATAGGAGGCCTCCAGCGCCACCGGGAAGGGATGCTCGGGCGCCAGCGGATAGGCGATGGACACGACCACCGCACCCGCTTGCGCCAGCAGTTGCGCCAGCGACTCGCCGGAATCGAGATCGCCGCCCACGAAGGCGCCGCCATGCAGGTGCAGCACCACCGGCGTGGGCGCGCCCGGGCGCCGCGCACCATGCAGGCGCATGGGCAAGGCAGGCAGGCCCGCAACGGGGATGGCGTCGGGCAAGGCGGTGTAGGACACGCGAGTGGGCATGGCTGGAAATATAGGCACGCACCGCGTACGGATAAAGACCGCTTTCGCCAGTTCTTTGTTTCCGGCCGATGAACAATCCCTCCAGCAACAAGAAAAGGGCAAGGGATGGACCAGATCCAGTCGATGCGCGTGTTCGCGCGGGTGGTCGAGGCCGGCAGCTTCACCAAGGCGGCGGAGTCGCTGGCGATGCCCAAGGGCTCGGCGACCAAGCTGGTGCAGCAGCTGGAGACGCGGCTGCGCGTCAAGTTGCTCAACCGCACGACACGCCGGGTGACGGTGACGCCCGACGGCGCCGCGTACTACGAGCGCACCTCCCGCCTTCTGAACGACCTGGACGACATCGAGGCCAGCATGACCAACGCGCAGGCCAACCCCAGCGGACGCCTGCGCGTGGACGTGGGATCCTCGGTCGCGCGGCTGGTCATCATCCCGGCACTCGGGGAGTTCTACCGCCGCTATCCCGACATCCGGCTGGACCTGGGCGTGAGCGACCGGCCGGTGGACCTGATCACCGACAACGTCGACTGCGTGATCCGCGGCGGCGACCTGGTGGAGCAGTCGCTGGTGGCGCGCCGCATCGCCAACCTGGAGCTGATCACGGTGGCGACGCCCGGCTACCTGGCGAAGCACGGCGTGCCGCGCCATCCGCATGACCTGGAGGATGGCCACCGGATGGTGAACTACTTCTCGGCGCGCAGCGGCCGGCCCTATCCCAACGAATTCCTGAAGGACGGCGAGCGCATCGAGGTGGCGGGCAGCTACCAGGTCGCGGTCAACGAGAGCAACGCGCACCTCGCGGCCGTGCTCGCCGGTCTGGGCATCGGCGAGTCGGCGCGCTTCATGGCGGCGCCGCATCTCGCCGCGGGTGAGTTGGTGGAGCTGATGCCCGACTGGACCCGGCCGCCCGTGCCGGTGCACGTGGTCTATCCGCCCAACCGGCACCTCAGCGCCAAGGTGCGGGTGTTCGTGGAATGGGCGGCCGAGGTGTTCGGGCGGCTGGCGTAGCGGCGCGCGCGGGCTGGAGCGCCTGGCTCGCCCCAGCCCCGGCCCGGATCAGGCCTTGAACGGAACCACCAGCTGCCGCTGCTCGCCCAGCCCTTGGATCCCCAGCGTCATCACGTCGCCCTTCTTCAGGTACTTCGGCGGCTTCATGCCCAGGCCGACGCCGGGCGGCGTGCCGGTGGTGATGATGTCGCCCGGCAGCAGCGTCATGAACTGGCTGACGTAGCTGACGATCTTCGCCACGTTGAAGATCATCGTCTTCGTGTTGCCGGTCTGCATGCGCTCGCCGTTGACGTCCAGCCACATGTCGAGGCGCTGCACGTTGGGGATCTCGTCGGGCGTCACCAGCCAGGGGCCGACCGGGCCGAAGGTGTCGCAGCCCTTGCCCTTGTCCCACTGCGGGCCGCGCTCCATCTGGAACTCGCGTTCGCTGACGTCGTTGACGATGGTGTAGCCGGCCACGTGGGCCAGTGCCTTGCTCATGGGCACGTAGCGCGCCTGCGTGCCGATGACCACCCCCAGCTCGACCTCCCAGTCGGTCTTGACCGAACCGCGCGGCAGCATCACCGGGTCGTTCGGGCCCTGGATGCAGCTGGTGGCCTTCAGGAACACCACCGGCTCCTTGGGGATGGGCGCGCCGCTCTCGGCGGCGTGGTCGGCGTAGTTGAGGCCGATGGCCACGAACTTGCCCACGCCGCTGACCGGGCAACCATAGCGCGGCGTGCCGCGCACCAGCGGCAGCTTGGCCGGATTGGCCTTGCGGATGCGCGCCAGGCCGGCCTGCGACAGCTGCTGCGGGCCGATGTCCGGCACCACCGCGCTCAGGTCGCGGATGCGGCCATCGTCGTCGACCAGGCCGGGCTTTTCCTTGCCGGGGTTGCCATAACGAACCAGTTTCATTGCTTGCTTTCTCTTTCTTCGTGGATCAATAGGTGGAACGCCCTCCCGACAGGTCGAACACCGCGCCGGTGGAGAACGCGCATTCTTCCGTGCACAGCCATCCGACCAGCGCCGCGACCTCCTGCGGCGTGCCGAAGCGGCCCATCGGGATCTTCGACAACATGAACCCGATGTGCTCCTCGGTCATCTGGTCGAAGATCGCCGTCTTCACCGCCGCCGGCGTCACGCAGTTCACGCGCACCCCGGTGTCGGCCAGCTCCTTGCCGAGCGACTTGGTCAGCGCGATCACGCCGGCCTTGCTCGCACTGTACGCGCTCGCGTTGGGGTTGCCGTCCTTGCCCGCCACCGAGGCGATGTTGACGATGCGGCCGTAGCCCGTCTCGCGCATCACCGGCACCAGTTCGCGGCAGCACAGGAACACACCGGTGAGGTTGACCTCCATCACCTGGCGCCAGGCGTCGACCGGGTAGTCCCACAGCCTGGCGTTGGGGCCGGTGATGCCGGCGCTGTTGACCAGCGCGTCCACGCGGCCGGCGCGGCGCAGCGTGGCCTGCGCGGCCGCGCGCACGGAGGCCTCGCTCGCCACGTCTACCTGCACGTGGTCGGCGCCCAGGCGCCGGGCCGCCTCGCGTCCTGCGACCGCGTCGCTGTCCCACAGCGTGACGCTGCCGCCCGAGGCGAGCAACCGCTCGGCGATGGCAAGGCCCAAGCCACTGGCGCCGCCGGTCACGATGGCGTGCCGGCCCTGGAAATCGAGTTGGTTCATAGCGTGATGCCGCCATCGGCAGCATAGGCCTGGCCGGTGACGAACAGGGATTCGTCGCTGGCGAGGAACACCACCAGCGGCGCGATCTCCTCCGCCCGCGCCAGCCGCCCCATGGGCTGGCGCGCGACGAAATTCTGCCGCGCCGCCACCGGGTCGTCATGGGCGTTGATGCGCGCCTGCAGCGACGGCGTGTCCACCGTGCCCGGGCAGATGGCGTTGCAGCGGATGCCATGCGCCACGTAATCGGCCGCCACGCTCTTCGTGAGGCCGATCACCGCGGCCTTGGTGGTGCCGTAGATGAAGCGATTGGGCAGGCCCTTGATGCTGCTGCACACGCTGGCCATGTTGATGATGCTGCCGCGGCCGCGCCCGCCGTCGTTGCGCAGCATGCGCGGCAGCGCCGCCTGGATGGCCCAGAACTGCGAGCGCACGTTCAGCTCCAGCGCGAAGCTCCACTCCTCGTCGGTCGCCTGCAGCACGGTGCCGTGGTGGACGAAGCCGGCGCAGTTGAACAGGATGTCGAGCGCGGGCATGCCTTCCACCACGCGCGTGATGGCGGCCTTGTCGCGCACGTCGAGCGCCACGCAGCGCACATTGGGCACGCCGTCGTAGCTGTCCAGCAGGCGCGGGTCGACATCGGTGGCCCACACCTGCGCGCCCTCGGCGGCAAGGGCCAGGGCGCTGGCGCGGCCGATGCCTTGGCCAGCGGCAGTGACGAGGGCGGTCTTGTGTTGCAGGCGCACGGGGATCCTTCGAAGGGGCTGGAAGCTGGAAGCTGGAAGCTGGAAGCTGGAAGCTGGAAGCTGGAAGCTGGGGTTGAGGTTAGGGTTGGAGACTAGGGAACATCCGAATGCCACCAGGAGCGGTCGGCCGGATAGTAATTGGCCTGACCACTTGTCCAATCCGGATCCACCCTAGCCCCGAGCCCGACTCGCTGGAGGCCCATGCCCTTGCAAGCCGTCGAGACCAGCCGCCTCTACCGCCGCATCGCCGAACAGCTGCGCGGGCTGATCGCGCAGGGCGAGTTCGGGGCCGGCACGCGGCTGCCGGCCGAGCGCGACCTGGCGCGCCAGCTGGGGGTGAGCCGGCCGTCCGTGCGCGAGGCGCTGATCGCGCTGGAGGTAGAGGGCTGGGTCGAAGTGCGCACCGGCTCGGGCATCTACGTGCGCCCGCCGCGGCAGCGCAGCGGCGCGCGCGCGCCGGCCAACGGCAACGGCACCGGGACCGACTGGGGGCCGCTCGAGCTGATGCGGGCGCGCGAACTGGTCGAGAGCGAGGTCGCGGCCCTGGCGGCGCGCCATGCGCGCAAGCCGCAGGTGGACCGGATCGCCGAGGCCCTGGCCCGGATGCACGACGAGGTGGCGGCGGGCGTCGTGCCGCGCGCGGGCGACGAGGCCTTCCACAACGCCATCGCCGGCGCCTGCGGCAACGAGGTGCTCGGCGACACGGTGCGCGGCTACTGGCACGCGCGCCGGGGGCCGATCTCCGAGCGCCTGGGCGACCACTTCGAGAACCCGGCTTCCTGGCAGCGCGCGCTGGTGGAACACCAGGCCGTGTTCGAGGCGATCCGTGCGCGCGACCCCGACCGCGCGCGCGCGGCCATGCAGGACCACCTGAAGAAGGCCTACAGCCGATTCAGCGCGAGCTGGCGCCGCGCCAACCTTCCCTGACGCCAGAAACCAGCCCAAGGAGACAAGCCATGCGCAAACGCCTCACCCTCCACTTCTTCGCCGCCTGCGCGCTGGCGGCCGCCAGCGCAGTGCCGGCCCATGCACAGACGAAGCTGAAATGGGCGCACGTGTACGAAACCTCGGAGCCGTACCACAAGTGGTCGGTGTGGGCGGGCGAGGAGTTCAAGAAGCGCACCAACGGCAAGTTCGAGATCCAGGTGTTCCCCGCCTCCAGCCTGGGCAAGGAAAGCGACATCAACCAGGGCCTGCAGCTGGGCACGGTGGACATCATCCTCACCGGCGCCTCGTTCGCCGCCAACGCCTACCCGCGGCTGGCCGTCAGCTACTACCCCTTCACCTTCCGCGACGCCGACCACGTCATCAAGTACGGCAGGAGCGAGGTCTTCAAGGACCTGGCCGAGGGCTACAAGAAGGCCACCGGCAACACCGTGACCGCCCTCACCTACTACGGGGCGCGCCACGCCACCAGCAACAAGCTGTTCACCAACTGCGACCAGATGAAGGGCCTGAAGATGCGCGTGCCCGACGCGCCGGCCTACACCGCGCTGCCGCGCGCCTGCGGCGCCAACCCCACGCCCATCGCCTTCGCCGAGGTCTACCTGGCGCTGCAGAACGGCACGGTGGACGCGCAGGAGAATCCCCTGCCCACCATCGAGGCGAAGAAGTTCTTCGAGGTGCAGAAGAACATCATCCTCACCGGCCACATCGCCGATGCGCTGCTGACCATCATCTCGCCCAGCACCTTGGCCAAGATGACGCCGGCCGAGCAGAAGATCCTGGCGGAGGTGACGCAGGAGGCCGCGGTGCGGGCCACCGAGGACATCCGCAAGCGCGAGGGCGAGCTGGTCGAGGAGTTCAGGAAGAAGGGCATCAACGTGGTCACCGTCGACCGCAACGACTTCCAGCAGCGCGTGCTCAAGGCCATCACCTTCGAGTCGATGAAGCTGGACAAGAAGGACTGGGACCGCATCATCGCGATCAAGTGATGTCGGCCCTTCCTTCCGAAGCCGCCCGCCCGTCGCTGGACGACCTGCCGCGGGTGATGGGGCCCGACGGCACGTTCCACGCCGAGGACGAGGCCGTGGACCTCTCCGCCACGCCCTGGGAAGCCTGGGTGGCCCTGGCCTTCTTCTGGACGCTGGGCGCCGTGGTGTTCTACCAGTTCTTCACCCGCTACGTGCTCAACGACTCGGCCGCATGGACGGAGGAGATCGCGCGCTACCTGCTGATCGGGGTGGTCTTCACCGGCGCCACCATCGGCGTGGCGAAGAACAACCACATCCAGGTCGACTTCTTCTACCGCTACCTGCCGCCGCGCGCCGGCCGCGCGATGGCGACCGCGGTCGACGTGCTGCGCGCGCTGTTCTTCGCGGCGGCGGTGGTGTTGACGGTGCTGATGATGCGCAAGCTCGGAAGCAACGTCCGCATGACCATGGTGGACTTGCCGATGAACTGGGTCTATGGCGTGTGCCTGCTCGGCTTCGCCATGATGGCCGTGCGATCCGTGCTGGTCGCGCGGCGCCACTGGCGGCGCGGCTACAGCGTGCTGGAGCGGCCCATGACCGACATCAACGACGACTAGGACAACCACGATGCTGAAGGTCCTGTTCCTGCTGCTCATGGGCGGCGGCATTCCCGTGGCGATCGCGATGGCCGGCTCGGCGCTGCTCTACATCCTGTCGAGCGGCAACCTGCCGCCCTTCGTGGTGATTCACCGCATGGTCAGCGGCATCGACAGCTTCCCGCTGCTGGCCGTGCCCTTCTTCATCCTGGCCGGCAACCTGATGAACAACGCCGGCATCACCAACCGCATCTACAACTACGCGCTGGCCCTGGTGGGCTGGCTCAAGGGCGGACTGGGCCATGTCAACGTGGTGGGCTCGGTGGTGTTCGCCGGCATGAGCGGCACGGCCATCGCCGATGCCGCCGGCCTGGGCACCATCGAGATCAAGGCGATGAAGGACCACGGCTACGCCACCGAGTTCGCGGTGGGGGTGACGGCGGCCTCGGCCACGCTGGGCCCCATCATCCCGCCGAGCCTGCCCTTCGTGATCTACGGGATGATGGCCAATGTCAGCGTGGGCGCGCTGTTCCTGGCCGGCATCCTTCCGGGCGTGCTGATGGCAGTCCTGATGATGCTGACGGTGGCCTGGTTCGCGCACCGCAACGGCTGGGGCGGCGACATCCGCTTCGAGTGGCCGCGCGTCACCAAGGCGCTGGTCGAAACCGCGGTGGTCGTGCTGTGGCCGCTGGCCATGTGGGCGCTGATCACCAAGGCCGGCCTGCCGGCGCAGGCCACGGTGCTGGCCGGCGCCATCGTGCTGTTCGCGGCCGACCGCCGCTTCCGCTTCCAGGCGGTGCTGCCCATCATGACGCCGGTGCTGCTGATCGGCGGCATGACCAGCGGCATCTTCACCCCCACCGAGGGCGCCATCGCGGCCTGCCTGTGGGCCATGGTGCTGGGGTTCGCCTGGTACCGCACGCTCACCTGGAAGATGTTCGTCAAGGTCTCGCTGGACACGGTGGAGACCACGGCGACCGTCCTCTTCATCGTGGCGGCAGCCAGCATCTTCGGATGGATGCTCACGGCCACCGGCGTCACGGCGGCGATCTCCTCCTGGGTGCTGGCCTTCACCAAGGAGCAGTGGGTGTTCCTGCTGCTGGCCAACCTGCTGATGCTGTTCGTCGGCTGCTTCCTGGAACCGACCGCCGCCATCACCATCCTCGTTCCCATCCTGGTGCCCATCTGCCAGCAGCTGGGCATCGACCTGGTCCACTTCGGCCTGGTGATGGTTCTCAACCTGATGATCGGCCTGCTGCACCCGCCCATGGGCATGGTGCTGTTCGTGCTGGCGCGGGTGGCCAGGCTGTCGGTGGAGCGCACCACGGTCGCCATCCTGCCGTGGCTGCTGCCGCTGCTGGTGTCACTGGCACTCATCACCTACTGGCCGAAGGCAGTCCTCTGGCTGCCGAAGATGTTCTACTGACCGCACCGTCACGCTTCCATGACTCCCTTCATCCGACTCCATTCCGACGACGACGTCCTCATCGCGCGCACCCAGCTGGTGGGCGGCACCGAGGTCGAAGGCGTCGCCGTGCGCGGCCTGGTGCCGCCCGGCCACAAGGTCGCGGTGCGCGCCATCGCCGCCGGCGCACCGGTGCGGCGCTACAACCAGATCATCGGCTTCGCCAGCAGGCCGATCGCGCCCGGCGAGCACGTGCACGTGCACAACCTCTCCATCGGGGCGGAAGGCGGCGCCTTCGCCCGCGACTACGCCTTCGGCGCCGACGTCAGGCCGCCGCCGGCCGCGCGCGAAGCCACGTTCCAGGGCATCCGCCGCGCCGACGGCCGGGTGGCCACACGCAACTACATCGGCATCCTGTCCAGCGTGAACTGCTCGGCCACCGCCGCCCGCGCCATCGCCGACCACTTCTCGCGCCGGACCAATCCCGGTGCGCTGGCGGACTTCCCCAACGTCGACGGTGTGGTGGCGCTCACGCACGGCACGGGCTGCGGCATGGACGCCGACGGCGCCGGCATGCGCGTGCTGGAGCGCACGCTGGCCGGCTACGCCACCCACGCCAACTTCGCCGGCGTGCTGGTGGTGGGCCTGGGCTGCGAGGCCAACCAGATCAACGCCTGGCTGGCGCACAGCAGCCTGCGCGAGGGCGAGACCCTGCGCGTCTTCAACATCCAGGACAGCGGCGGCACCCGCAAGACGGTGGACCGGGGCATCGCGCTGGTGCGCGAGATGCTGCCGGCGGCCAACCGCGTGCGGCGCGGGCCCTGCAGCGCGGCGCACATCACCATCGGCCTGCAGTGCGGCGGCTCCGACGGCTATTCCGGCATCAGCGCCAACCCGGCGCTCGGCGCCGCGGTCGACCTGCTGGTGGCCCACGGCGGCACCGCCATCCTCTCGGAGACGCCCGAGATCTACGGAGCCGAACACCTGCTGACCCGGCGCGCCGTGCGGCGCGAAGTGGGCGAGAAGCTGTTGGAGCGCATCCGCTGGTGGGAGCACTACACCCGCATCAACCACGGCGAGATGAACAACAACCCCTCGCCCGGCAACAAGGCGGGTGGGCTGACGACCATCCTCGAGAAGTCGCTGGGCGCTGTGGCCAAGGGCGGCACGACCAACCTGGAGGCGGTGTACGAATACGCCGAGAGGGTCGAGCGCCACGGCTTCGTCTACATGGACACGCCCGGCTACGACCCGGTCAGCGCCACCGGCCAGGTGGCCGGCGGCGCCAACCTGATCTGCTTCACCACCGGCCGCGGCTCGGCCTACGGCTGCGCGCCCGCGCCTTCGCTGAAGCTCGCCACCAACACCGCGCTGTGGCAACGGCAGGAAGAGGACATGGACATCAACTGCGGCGAGATCATCGACGGCCAGGCCTCGGTGCAGGAGATGGGCGAGCGCATCTTCCGCCTGGTGCTGGCCACCGCCTCGGGCGCTTGGACCAAGAGCGAGCAGCACGGCTACGGGCAGAACGAGTTCGTGCCCTGGCAGCTGGGTGCGGTGATGTGAGGACGCGATGAGGACCATCCACGCGGCGCCCTTGCGGCGCGCGGTGGCGGCGGTGCTGGCCGCCGCCGGCAGCCACGCCGACGAAGCCCGGGCAGTGGCCGACAACCTGGTGCTGGCCAACCTGAGTGGCCACGACTCGCACGGCGTGGGCATGGTGCCGCGCTATGTGGATGCCGTGCTCGAAGGCAGCCTGCGGCCCAACGCCGGCATCGCGATCCGGCTCGATGCACCTGGCCTGCTGGCGGCCGACGGCCAGCGCGGCTACGGCCAGGTGGTGGGGCAGCAGGCCGTGGAGCGTGCCATCGACAAGGCCCTGGACACCGGCACGTGCGTGCTGGCGCTGGCCAACGCGCACCACCTCGGCCGCATCGGCCACTTCGCCGAAATGGCCGTGGCCGAGGGCCTGGTCAGCATCCACTTCGTCAACGTGCTGTCGCGGCCGGTGGTGGCGCCCTTCGGTGGCGGCGACGGCCGCTATGGCACCAACCCCTTCTGCGTCGGCATTCCGCTGGAGGGCCGCGCGCCCTTCGTGCTCGACTTCGCCACCAGCCGGGTGGCACAGGGCAAGATGCGCGTGGCCCACAACGCGGGCCGGCCGGTCGAGCCCGGCTACCTCATCGACGCCGAAGGGCGCCCCACCACCGACCCTGGCGTGGTGGTGGTGCCGCAGGCAGGCGGCCTGTTCGGCGCCCTGCTCGCCTTCGGTGAACACAAGGGCTATGGCATGGCCATCGCCTGCGAGCTGCTGGGTGGCGCGCTGACGGGCGGCGGCACCTGGCACGGACCCGCGGACGGGAAGCGCGCGGTGTTCAACGGCATGTTCACGGTGCTGGTCGACCCGCGCCGCCTGGGCACGCAGACCGCTTTCGGGCAGGAAGCGCTGGCCTTCGTCGACTGGCTCAAGCGCAGCCCGGCGGCGCCGGGTACCGAAGGCGTGCTGCTGGCCGGCGAGCCCGAGCGCGCAGCCCGGCGCGAACGCGAGCGCACGGGCATCGTGATCGACGACCAGACTTGGGAAGAAATCGTGGCTGCGGGCGCCAAGGTGGGCGCCCGCGTGGAAGAAGCCCCGGGCGCGGGTACCGCCAGCCGCTGAGGCCGCGGCTGGCGCCCGCGCGGGGGGAAGCGCCCGGCGCTTCTCCCAGCTGGGGTCAGCGCAGGTGCTGCCAGCGCTGGAAGTCGCCGTCGCGCATCACGTTCGGCGGCACGTTGACCCAGTAGTTGCGGGTCACCGTGACGGTGTTGCCGTCGACCGTCCGCGATTCGCCGGCCTGCACGATGGATGCGGAGGAGCCGTAGACGGCCTTGTTCGCGACCAGCTGTCCGTCCGGCCCCTGCACCAGGCCCGAGCCGCGGATCATGACCGGACTGGTGGAGGTCACGGCAGCCCCTTCCACGACCGTGACCTCCCCGACGGGCTGCGCCGGAGCCTGCGGGGTCTGCTGGGGAGCCTGCGCGAACGCAGAGGCGGAAACGGCGGCGGCCAGGGCGACGGCCCAGCCGGCTTGCTTGAATTTCATGTTCACTCCTTCAGGACAAAAAAAGGGGAACTTCCGGGTTCCTGGATTCCATTACAGGGGGGCAGCAATGGCTGGCGCGACGGAACCTGCTGACAGCGCTTGTAGGCGAGCCGGAACGGTGGAGTCGCCCGGGCGCCTACGCCACAGGCAGCGGCGGCAGCGCACGCACCACTTCGCCGGCAATGGGAAAGATGCGGTCACCGGCGCGCGGCTCGATGCGGTGCATGCCGGTGAAGTTGCCGAAGGCCGGCAGGATGCCCACGGCCTGGCGCGGCAGTTGCCCGCTGTCGTCGCCCAGCCAGAAGCACGGCAGCCTCAGCCTTTCGAAGGCGCGGCCTTTCACGCTGATGCAGGGATGCCAGTGACCCGCCAGCACGTAGGCGCCCTCGACCGGGCGGGGATGGTGGCACAGCGCGAACGGGCCCATCCGCAGCGGCTCGTCGACCACCCGCAGCCCCAGCGAGGCCGGCGGGTCGCCGGCACGTTCGTCGTGGTTGCCGCGCACCAGCGTCAGCACGAGCCCGGCATGGGCGGTCCGCCAGTCGTGCAGCACGGCCAGCGTGCCCGCCGCATGGGCGCGCACCGAATGCAGGAAGTCGCCGAGGAACACCACCTGCCGCGCACCGGTGTCGGCCAGCGCTGCGTCCAGCTTGTCGAGCGTGCCGCGGGTGGTGCCACTGGGCACCGGCACGCCGAGCTTGCGGAAGCTCACGGCCTTGCCGAAGTGCGCGTCGGCCACCAGCAGCGCCTGGTGCGCGCACAGGTACAGGGTGCCGGAGGGATGCAGCAGGGCGTCCTCGCCGGCGAGGCGGATTCTGAGCACGGATGGCTGGATGACGGGATGACGGCGCCGCTGGCGGTCCGACCCGTGGGGTCGGTGCGCGCGGCGCCAGGGTCATTGTGTCATCAGAGCATGCGCGAAAGCGAAGCCTCGAGGTGCTCGGAGGGCAGGCGTTTGAATCCCGACCGCGCGAAGCGCTGCAGCCGGCCGACGATGAAGGCGGTGAGCACCGAGGCGCGCACCTGCGCGTCCACCGTCGGCGTGCTGGCGTCGGCGGCCGTGGCCGCGCGCAGGCTCTGCTTCAGCGAGGATTCCACCTTGTCGAAGAACTGGTTCATGCGCTGCTGCAGGCGCTCGTTCTCGAATACCAGGGCGTCGCCCACCATCACGCGGGTCATGCCCGGGTTCTTCTCGGCGAACTGCACCAGCATGGCGACGATGCGCGAAGCCTGGACGGTGCCGTCGCTCTCGCGCTCGGAGATCTGGTTGATCAGGCTGAACACGCTCTGCTCGATGAACTCGATGAGCCCTTCGAACATCTGCGCCTTGCTGGCGAAGTGGCGGTACAGGGCCGCCTCGCTCACCTCGAGCCGCGCCGCCAGGGCGGCGGTGGTGATGCGCTCGGCGCCGGGTTGTTCCAGCATGGTGGCCAGCGCCTCGAGGATCTGCACCCGGCGCTCGCCCGGCTTGGGCCGCTTGCGCACCGGTGCCACGACGGGTTCGCCGCCGCCGGGGGCGGGTTCGGGGGAATCGAGCTCGGCGTGGGACATGCGTTTGTTACAGCTGTGTCAGATCATTCTCGCATACCCGACAGTGGGCTCCTCCGGGCGCCGGCGCCACCTGCCGCCGAGTGTTGCGCCGGCGCAAGCGCCCGCTCACACCGGGAAAGCGAGCGTGACGCGCAGCCCGCGGCCATCGGCGCCGGGTTGCAGTTGCAGGTGGCTGCGGTGCACGCGCGCGATTTCCTCGGCGATCGCCAGGCCCAGGCCGGTGCCCTCGCCGCGCGTGCCCTGCACCCGGTAGAAGCGTTCCACGATGCGCGGGCGTTCGGCCGGGGCCACGCCCGGGCCGTCGTCCTCCACCTCCAGGAACGGCACGCCGGCGCGCCGGCCGCAGCGGATGGTGACCGAGCCGCCCTCGTGCGCGTACTTCACCGCGTTGTCGACCAGGTTGCCGAGCAGCTCGCGCAGCAGCCACGACTGGCCCATCACCTCCACCGGCTCGGCGTCGAGGCCCAGGTCGATGCGGCGCGCGGTCGCGGCGTCCAGGTGCTGTTGCAGGATGTCCTCGCACAGCGACTTGAGATCCACCCGCTGCTGCGGCTGCATGTGCATGGCGCGCGCGTCGGCCCGCGACAGCGCCAGCAGCTGGTTGGCCAGCTGCGAGGTGCGGCGGGTGGC
Organism: Pseudomonadota bacterium; assembly: GCA_023436025.1. Taxonomy (GTDB): domain Bacteria; phylum Pseudomonadota; class Gammaproteobacteria; order Burkholderiales; family Burkholderiaceae_C; genus Ramlibacter. The sequence continues at coordinate 18,230 of JAEZKX010000178.1, forward strand.
GCTGCGCAGCTTCTCCACCTGCTCGGTGGGCAGCTCCAGCGTCGGCTGCGTGCTGGCGGCCTGGGCCCAGGCCTCGACCTGCGCCTGCAAGCCCGCCAGGGGGGTGCGCAGCTGGTGGGCGGCGTCGGCCACGAAGCGCTGCTGGCTTTCGGCCTGCGCGTTCACCAGCCCGAACAGCCGGTTGAGCGAGTCAACGAGTGGCCGTACCTCCTCGGGGGTGGTGGAACCGTCGATGGCGCTCAGGTCGCGCGGCGAGCGCCGCTCCACCGCCTCCTTGAGCGCCAGCAGGGGCTTGAGCGCGCGCTCCACCGCCCAGCCGACGGCGAAGGCGGCGGCGGCGATCAGCACCAGGTTGGGCAGCAGCACGCGGAAGAAGATGGAGCGCGCCCACTGCTGGCGCGGGTCGCTGCCGTCGGCCACGACCACCACCACCTCGCCGATCACCGTGGGCTGGCGCTGGCGGACGATGCGCCAGGTGGTGCCGGCATGCTCCTCGCTGTGGAACTCCGGATCGGTGCCGGCCGGCACCAGGGCGCCGGCCAGCCACGAGGCGCCCTCCAGCAGGCGCGCGTCGACGTCCACCAGCGCGTAGGCGGTGAGGCCGTTGCCCTCCTTCAGGAACTCCTCCACCGCCGGCGCCAACAGCAACAGGGGCGGCTCGCCCTCGCCGATGACGGAGTCGGCCACCAGCGGCACCAGCGCCAGCAGGCGCTGGTCCTGCTGCGTGGCCACGTCGTCGGCCGAGCGGTAGTCGATCCAGGCGCTGAGCATCGCCAGCAGGATCAGCGGCACGATCAGCATCACCAGCAGCCTGCGGCGCAGGCCGGATGTCATGCCGAAAGGAGCGGGCGCGCCCCGCCGCGAAAGGAACCGGGCGGGGCGCAACCCCGTCTTCACTGCGCCTCGGGCGAACGCAGCTCGAGGCGGTAGCCGAAGCCGCGGATGGAGCGCAACGCCACTCCGTGCGGTTCGAGCTTGCCGCGCAGGCGCGAGATGTAGACCTCCACCGCGTTGGGCGTGATCTCCTTGTCCCAGCCGGTCAGCGCCTGCAGCAGCTTTTCCTTGCTGGCCGGCTTGGGCGCGTTGATCAACAGGTACTCCATCACCGTCCACTCGCGCGGTCCGAGTTCGATCGCGATGGCCTGGCCGTTGCGCTGTGCACTGGCGCGGCGGTTGGCGGTGTCCAGCTCGATCGGGCCGAAGCTCAGCACCGCGGAGGTGGCCGCCTGCGAGCGCCGCAGCAGCGCGCGCAGGCGCGCCAGCAGTTCCGGCAGCTCGAAGGGCTTGATCATGTAGTCGTCCGCGCCCAGGTCCAGGCCCTGGACCCGGTCGCTGAGCGCGTCGCGCGCCGTGAGGATCAGCACCGGCATGTGCTGGCTGGCCATCTCGGGACGGCGCAGCCGCCGCGTGAGTTCCAGGCCATCCATGTTGGGCAGGCCGATGTCGATGATGGCCGCGTCGAACACCTCGCTGCGCAGCACCTCCTCGGCCCGTTCGCCGCTGCCGACCCAGTCGACCGCGTAGCCGGCGTTGCTCAGCCCCAGCTTGATCCCGCTGGCGACCATCACATCGTCCTCGACCAGCAGCAGCCTCATCGTGCCTAGCGCGACCGGATCATCGTGCCGTAGGCCTGGTCGGTCAGGATTTCCAGCAGCATGGAATGCGGGACGCGGCCGTCGATGATGTGCACGGCGTTGACCCCGGACTTGGCGGCCTCCAGCGCGCCGGCGATCTTGGGCAGCATGCCGCCGGAAATCGTGCCGTCGGCGAACAAGCCGTCGATCTGCTGCGCGCTGAGGTCGGTCAGCAGCTGGCCGGACTTGTCCAGCACGCCCGGCGTGTTGGTCAGCAGCACCAGCTTCTCGGCCTTCAACACCTCGGCCAGCTTGCTGGCGACCACGTCGGCGTTGATGTTGTAGCTCTCGTTTTCGTCGCCGAAGCCGATGGGGCTGACGACGGGAATGAAGTTGTCCTCCAGCAGCGCCTTGAGCACGCCGGGGTTGATCTCGACGATGTCGCCGACCTGGCCGACGTCGTGCTCCTTGTTCGGATCCTTGTTGTCGAGCATCTTGAGCTTGCGCGCGCGGATCATGCCGCCGTCGCGCCCGGTCAGGCCCACGGCCTGGCCGCCGGCCTTGTGGATGAAGCCCACGATGTCCTGCTGCACCTCGCCGGCCAGCACCCATTCGACCACTTCCATGGTCTCGGCGTCGGTGACGCGCATGCCCTGGATGAACTCGCCCTTCTTGCCCAGCCGGTTGAGCGCCTGCTCGATCTGCGGGCCGCCGCCATGCACCACCACCGGGTTGATGCCCACCAGCTTCAGCAGCACGACGTCCTCGGCGAAGTCGGCCTGCAATTCGGGGTCGGTCATGGCGTTGCCGCCGTACTTGATCACCATGGTCTTGCCATGGAACTTGCGGATGTACGGCAGCGCCTGGGCCAGGATTTCGGCCTTGTCGCGCGGCGCGATGTGGGTGACGTCGTTCATGGGCGGAGAAAGGGGATGCGGTGCAAATTGTGCCGCAAGCCGGCGGCGGCCCCGCTCAGGGTCGCCGGCCGCGGCGCACCCAGCGCTGCACGCGGAAGCGCACGATGCTGTGGTAGGCCCGCAGGTAGCTGAAGACGAACAGCGCGGTGAAGGCGATCAGCAGCAGTGTGTTCTGCCAGAACAGCACCGCCGGCACCACCGTCAGCAGGGTGAAGCCCCAGAGATAGGGCGAGGTGCGGTTGTTGCGGATCAGCATGCGCCGCGAGGCGTCGTCGTGGAACACCTGGCGCACGACGCGGCGGTAGATCAGCTGGTGGAAGTGCAATGCATCGGCCAGGCTGGGCGACTGGCCGCGCGCGACCTTGCGGTAGATGGAGAACACCGCCTCCCAGATCGGGTAGATCAGCAGCAGCACCGGGAACCACGGCGACACGGCGGGGTGGCGCTGCACCAGCAGGATGGACACCAGCGCGATGACGACGCCCCACAGGTAGGCGCCGCCGTCGCCGGCGAAGATCAGCCCGTGCGGATAGTTCAGCACCAGGAAGCCGGCGGTCGCGCCTGCCATCACCAGGGCCAGGGCGGCCAGCTGGCGGTCGCCCACCTGCAGGGCCACGTAGGCCAGGGCCAGGCAGCAGATCAGCGCCACGGTGCCGGCCAGGCCGTTATAGCCGTCGATGAGGTTGAAGGCATGCGGCAGGCCGGCCAGCGCCAGCAGCGCGATGAAGATGCCGGGACCCGACCAGGCCTGCCAGGCGCCTTCGAGGAAGGGAATGCCGATGCGCGGCACGGTCAGGCCGAAGACCAGGACCGCCAGCGCCGCGGCCAGCGCGGTGGAGACGAAACGCAAGCGCGCCGGCAATGCGCTCGTGAGGTCCTCGAGCACGCCGGCCGAGATGCAGGCCAGGGCCACCACCCACCACGCCAGCGCCTCCCACGCGGTGAACGAAATCTGGTTCTGCAAGCCGAAGTAGGGCCGGGCCACGACCATCCACACCCAGCCCGCGGTGCAGCCGACGAACATCGCCGCGCCCCCCAGGCGCGGGACGTGGCCGATGTGGAAACGCTGCGGCATGCCGGTGCCGTAGCGGCGCGCGCTTTCCTGGCCCAGGCGCAGCAGCACCGCGCAGACCAGCGCAGCGACGGCGCCACACAACACCAGAAGTATCAGCATGCCCTCTCCCTTTTTCGCAGGCGCCGATTGTGGCATCGCGCGGGCCCGCCGGACGATGGCGGTACGCCCCGACACCCTGCCATGGCAGGCGCGGTGAAGTACTGTACGCTTCGATCTTCCCGGTCCGAGCCGGGCGGCTCGAACAAGACATGACATTCAGGGAAGAACCGGCGCCGGCACCGCTTGCACAGCGGGTGACCGCCTCCATCGTCAGCCATGGGCACGGCGAGTACGTGCGGCGGCTGCTCGTCGACCTCGACGCGGCGGGCCACGCCATCGAGCGCATCGTCCTGACGCGAAACATTCCGGAACCCGGCCTGCTGGAGGGGCTGGCCCTCAGGACCCCCCTCACGGTCATCGACAACCCTGCGCCCCTTGGCTTCGGCGCCAACCACAATGCCGCGTTCGGGCATTGCGCCTCGCCCTGGTTCCTGGTCCTCAATCCGGATGTCCGGATGGACCCAGGCGTGCTGCCCGGAATGCTTGCGCGCGCCCCGGCGCAGGCGGGCGTCGTGGCGCCGCGCGTGGTGGAGCCGGGTCGCCCCCGCCCGGAGCCTCGCAGGGGACTCCTCACGCCCTTCGAGATCATCGGCCGCCGGCTGCGCAGGGACTACGACGCCCCGCGCGCCGAATGGGTGGCGGGCATGTTCATGCTGTTCCGCGCCCCCGCCTTCGAGGCGGTCGGCGGTTTCGACGAGAAGTTCTTCATGTACGTGGAGGATGCGGACATCTGCGCCCGACTCTCCCTCATGGGCTGGGAGGTGGCGGTCGACGAATCGGCGCGCATCCTGCACGACGCCCAGCGGGACAGCCATCGCCATTGGCGGCCCCTCGCATGGCATTGGCAAAGCCTGTTGCGCTGGTGGTTCTCTCCCGTGTTCTGGCGCAAGGCCCTGCGCAAGCGGAGGCCCGGAAGCCCCCGCCAAGCGCCTTCGCCGCCAGCTGGCACCGACGCCGCGGCCTCCGGCCGGAAGCGGGCCTCCTAGGCCTCGGCGGCGGCCAGGGCAAGCCGGCCATCCTGCGGGGCATCCTCCCCGCTGCCGCTGGCCGATTTGCGGAACAGGTCGATGTAGAGCGAGGCCACCGCTTCGATACGGAAGCGGCTGACGATCCGCGGCACGCGTTCCTGCGCCTTCCGGTAGCGCCTTTCGTCGCCGGCGAAAGCCGCGATGGCCGCCGCGGCGGCGTCCACCGGCACCTGCCAGTCCTCCAGTCCGATCACTTCGCCGGCCACCCCGTCCGGCGACGAGAGCATGTTGCGAATGTCGCCCACGTCGGTCGCGATATAGGGTTTGCCGGCGAACAGGCAGTCGACGATCGTGAGCGGAAAGCTCTCCGAGCGGAACCGGGTCAACATGATCCCCATGTCGGCGCCCGCGTAGTGGCCCGCGGAATTCTCGCTGAAGCCCACGAGCCGCACGAAGGGCGGCACGCCAACGCTGCGGTACTCGTCGTACACCGGCCCGTTGCCGACCAGCACCAGCCGGATGTCGCGGCCCGAGAGCTGGCGCGCCCTTGCGACGGCTTCGATCGCCTCGGCCCATCCCTTGTCCGGAATCGCCCGGCTGACGCAGCAAAGAACGAAGGCATCTTCCGGAATGTCCAGGTCGCCCCGGCGCACCGGTTCGATACGGGGTGTCTGAATGCCGTTCGGCATTTTCACGAAACGCTTCTCGTCCTCGGACACCATGTTGAACTTCACGAAGGGCCCCAGGTTCTTGTCCGCGGTGTAAACCCACGTCCCGACGCTCCTGTCGGCCGCGCGCAGTTCCTGCTCGGTCACCGAGAACGCGTTCCCGTGCTCGATCATGCCGTGCAGCGTGGCGACATGCGAACGCAGCCGCGCGAACACGTCCGGCACCTGCACCGGGTACTTCTGCACATGCCACTGGTGCGAATTCAGCACCTCGATGCCGAACTGCTCGATGATGTGCTTCACGGGCTCGATCTCTCCCGTTTCGACGAGCGGGACATCGTTCCTCAGCATCCGCCGGACACCGTCCTCGCGCGGGTTCAGGCCGGTACTCAGCAGCAGCACCGAAAGGCCCTGGCGCTTGAACTCGTTGGCGAGGCGGATCGGGAGGATTTCCGCGCCGCCGGGGAAGAACCCCATCGTCGAAACCATCACGTTGGGCAGGCGCTTGGAGCGTGCCCGCATGACGGCGTCGAAGTCGAACCAGGCGTCGAATTCCTCATCGCCGTTGCCCACCAGCCGCTCATAGTGCTCCCGGTAGGACGCCCGGCAGCGTTCGAGCGTCGACAGCGGCACGTCGTACAGCCTGGCGACGGCCTGGCAAGCCCGGCCCACCTCCTGGAAGAACGTTGCCTTGCGATAGCTCGACTCCGCCGTGCTGCCCTCATAACGCCGGAAGTAGTTCGTCGCACCCGGGTCGTAAGCGATCTTGCCGCCACGGGCGAGATGGAGATAGAACACCCAGTCGCCGACGACACGCATCGACAGCCAGTCCGGATCATCGAGCAAGGCCATGTCGACGGGACGCCGGAAGAGAACGCCGCTGGCATTCGGAATCGTGTTCTTGATCCCCAGCGCCATGCGCACCTCGCGATGCGCCGTCTCCACGTACGGCTGGTCCCACCGCTCGACCTCTTCGAGGTCCCACAAGTATTCCCGGAAGCCCTGCTCCATGCCGACGCCGTCGCGATCCACGAAGACGCTGTGGCCGCATGCAAGGAGGACGGCTTCGTCGTCGAACCGGCGGACCAGCACCTCCAGGAAGCGCTCGTCACAGTAATCGTCGCTTTCGGCGATCCACACCAGATCGCCGGAGGCGGCCTTGATGCCCTTTGCCCACTGCCTGAACGCGCCTCCCGAGTTCACCTCGTTGTACAGGGTGCGCGTGATGTCGGGGTGGGCCGCCGCGTATGCGTCCATGACGGCACGGCTGCCGTCGCGCGAGCAGTCATCCATCAGGATGACCTCGATGTTGCGGTACGTCTGCCGGTAGATGCTGTCGAGTCTCTGGCGCAGGAACGGCTCGTGGTTGTAGTTCGGCACGATCACCGACACCTTGGGCATCCGCGCTCCGGAAGCGATGCCGAGGATGGCACGGCTGGTTTCGTTGAGGCGGCCGTACCCGCTGCTGCGGTCCGGCTCCAGCACGCTGCCGCGGTTCCAGTCGTTCCACGAACGCAGGAACACGAGGCGCCGCTCGGCTTGCGGAATGGTGCGCGCCGCCTCGATCGCCGCGTCCAGCCAGCGGCGGTACTGCCCGGGCTGGAAGCGTTTGTAGACCAGCGGGCAGGGTTCGCCGGCGGCGGTGCTGTCACGCCCCACGGTCACGGTCTGGTACAGGGGAAATACCGAACGGCGGCTTGCGTGGGCGCGGGCGGCCCCCTGCGCCGCCACGACGGAGTACGGGGCCGAGAGGATGCCCCCGCTTTCGAGCAGCCGGTAGGCGCCGGTCTCGCGCGGCACGAGCGGCTCGGGCAGGTCGAGCACGGCGTCACACGCACCGACGGCGCACGCATCGGCAATGGCCTGGCCGTCACCTTCCGTCCAGCAGGCGATCAGGTAGACCGGCCCCCGCGCCTGGCTTTCGAGCAGGCGGCGCAGCCGGCCGAGCTCATCCTGCACCCCGGCGCCGGAATCGGCGGGCTTGAGCAGGACCACCACCCGGCCGTGCACGCGCAGCGCGCGGCTGTCGCCGAACGCGCGATCCATCAGCGGCCCGGCCGCAGGCGACGTCGCGGCCGCACCATCGAGCGCGAGGCAGAAGCGGATGTCCACGTCCTGCTGGTCCAGGAAAGCACCCAGCGCCCCCAGTCCCAGCTCGCCACCGGCTTCGAGCCGGACCGGGAAGCAGAAACCCTGCACGCCATGGCTGCGCGCCAGCGCCGCCTGCCGCTGCAATGTCGCGCCATCCGTGGCCGCATAGAACCCGGCAACCGAATGCGGCAGCAAGGGCTGCGTGTCGCCGCTCGCCTGCACGCGCGAACCGCGCACGGCCGTCCAATCGGGCGTCGCGTGGAACGCCAGGAGCATGGCGTCCGTGTCGAGCCGGCCGAACCGGATGTTGTCCTCGTAGTGCACAACCGCCCGCGGGTCCGGACGGCGAAGTTCGGAGGCTCCGGCCACGACGTAATGCCAGAACGGGTTGATGCCCGCCTCGCGGATGTCCTTGTAGGCGGCGAGATAGGCCTCCGTGCTGAAGTCGTCACACGGATTGCGCCCCTCGCGCCAGCCTCGCTCGCAATAATGCCGGATCGCGTCGGCCGGGGCCGGATCGATGTCTGGATTCATCGCCCGGTAGAAGGCTTCGTCGAACTGCCCCGAGGCCCGGATCGCCTCGACCTCGATCGCCACCCGCGCCTCGTCGCGCGACGCCGTTTCGCCCGGGTGTGCCGGCCGCCCTTCCGCCGCACCGGCGAGAACGTAGTGCAGCAGCGGATTCATGCCCGCTTCCTTGATGTCCGGGGACGTCGCCAGGTAGAACAGGGTGTCGAAGGCGGCCGAGGGATTCCTGCCTTCGCGCCAGCCGTGCGCGCAATAGTGCTGGACGGGATCGACGACGCTGGCGAGGTCCGGGTACCGCGACCGGTACCAGGCCTCGTCGAACAACCCGCTTTCGCGGATCGCCGCCACCTCGCTGGCCAGTTGGCCAGGCCCGCTCGCCTCGCCTTGCGGCCCCAACGCTTCTGCCGGTGCCCCCTGCGCACCCGGATCGATGGGCAAGAGTGCATCGGGATGGGGTTTCCTCAGCTCGGCCGCTCCAGCCCGGAGATAGTGGGCGAAAGGGTTGACCCCCGCCTCGCGAATGTCCGCATTCGTCTCGAGGTAGTACCGGGTGCTGAAGCGAGGCGAAGGGTCGCGCCACTCGCGCCAGCCGTGCGCGCAATAGTGCGCGATCACGTCCAGGGTGGCGGGAAGGTCCGGATTCGCGGCCCGATAGAACTCCTCGTCGAACTGGCCGGATGCGCGGATCGTCTCGGCATCCGCCGCTTCCGCGCCGGCGCTGCCTCCCTGCAGGCGGCTGGCAAGCCTTCTCAGCTTGGCGCGGGCCAGCCGGGCCACGGCCATCAGCCTGCGCGCCGGCGCGGTGGCCCGCCAAGACCTGGATTGCAGGAGTTCCTCGATCCGGTCGAGCGCGGCACGCAGATGGACCTCGTCCTCGTGATGGGTCTGCTGCATCCGCGAGGACCCGTCAGCGAGTTCTTGCCGGAGGGTCGCGAGCACGCCGGCATGCTCCTCGAGCTGGCGACGCATGCTGTCGCGCTCCAGCTCGAGTTGCTGGTTGAGCCGTTTCAACGATTGCAGCTGCTCATGCTGAGCGACGATCTGGGCCATCAGGGCGTCGATGCGCTGGTCTCGCCGGGCCACCTGCTCGTCACGCTGGGCGAGCTGCATGTCGCGCTGGCCGATCTGCTCGTCGCGGCGCGCCAGCTCCTGATCGCGCTGGCCGATGTGGGTGTCGCGCTGCTCGAGGGCCAGCCGAAGTTCACGGGCACCGCGGGCCACTTCATCATGGCTCGCCTGCAGTGCCACCAGGCGTTCCTCGGATTCCGCTTGCTGCGCGCGAAGGGCCGCGATCGTGCCCTCGGCATCGACGAGTGCGACGTGGTCGGGACTCAGGAAGCCGGCGCGGCTCTCGAGGCCGGATCGCGAATCGAAGCCGTTGGAATAGTCGTCGAGCGCATCGAGCATGCGGCGCGGGTAGGCATCGGCATGCTGCCGGTCCTTGACGAACACGGCCACGAAGTCATGCCATGCGCCGCCGCTTTCGTACGTGTCGGGCGATCGCTGGCCCACGAAGGACTCGGTCAGCAGCGTGCGGTAGCCGTTGTGGCTGGCCCAGGCTTCGAGCGCGCGCCCGGCATCCGGGTAGAAGCGCCAGCAGTCGACCGGGTAACGATGGATGCTCCCGTTGCTGGGCACGTTGAGGTAGAGCAGCCCATCCGGCTTGAGCACCCGGAGGATCTCCAGGAACACCAGCCAGTGGAACTGGGAATGTTCGAAGCAGGAACTGCAGACGACAATGTCGAGGCTTGCGTCAGCGAAAGGCAGCTTGTAGGGGTCGTCCAGCACCACGTCGACGCCATTGCCGGCCACGAAGTCGACCCCGACGTAGCTCAGGTGAGGCGGAAGCACATCTTTCAGGGAACCGTTGACGTCCTGCGCGCCGATGTCGTAGACGACGGCACCTTCCCGGCCGGCGCAGTAAGTCTCGAAGAACAGCTTGCCGAAGTTGAGGGCGGATGGATGCATGCGTGTGTTGTAGGTTCTTGCCGGCCCGCCTTGCGTCGCTGGCCAGCCTGTGGCGCCTAGGCCAGTGCTGCGGGGCTCGTCATGCGCAAGCCCTCGCGCAGGGCGATCTTCGGCGTCCACTGCAGCTCGCGCCGGGCCAGCGCGTTGTCCAGGATGCTGACAGGCACGTCGAAGCTGCGGCCCGGCAGGTAGCGCCGCACGAGCGGGCGACCCAGGTACTCCTCGACTGCATCGGCCAGCTCGTTGATGCTCAGCCCCCGGCCCGAGCCGATGTTGAACACCTGGTGCGGTCCGTCATACCGCAGTGCGCACGCGAACGCGGCGGCGACATCCTCCACGTGCAGGTAGTCCCGCGTCACGGAGCCGTCGCCCCAGATCTCGACCGGCTCGCCGCGGGCGCCCCGGTGGAGAAAGGCGGCGAGCGCTCCTTGGGCCGTGTCGACTCTCTGCCCCGCGCCGTAGGGGTTGGCGATCCTCAGGGACACCGGCTGCAGGCCGTGCAGGCGGCTGTAGAGGTGGAGGTACTTCTCGATCATCAGCTTCGTGATGCCGTAGGAAACCTCGGGCTGCGTCGGGTGGTCCTCCGCGATGGGAACGATCTTGGGGATCCCGTAGACCGTTCCTCCGGACGAAGCGAAGACGATCTTGCGCACGCCGCGACCCACCATGAGCGACAGCAGGCGCAGCGTCGCCACGACGTTGGTGTCGACGTCCTGGGCCGGAGCCTCGTTCGAAGCCTTGGGCAACATGGTCGACACGAGGTGGATGACGGCGTCGACGCCGTCCAACGCGGCGTCCAGGGCGCTCGGATCCTGGAAGTCGCCGGGCATCCACTCCAGGTCAGCCGCGTCCTTCAACCACGCCGGCACCGCCTGGGGCCGGTCGAAGACCCTCGCGCGCCAGCCATCCGCGACCACCTGACGTGTCACTGCCGAGCCGATGAACCCGGCCCCACCGAGAATCAAGCAAGTTTTTCGCACGGACTTCTCCCTGAATTTCCAACCGCGAGGCTGTCATAGACATCCTCGTACTTCTGCACCATCACGTCCGGATCGAACTTGCGGACGGCATGCGGCACCTCCTCGATCATGCGTCGATATGCGCGCTCGTCCACCGCCAGATGGCTGATGAGCTGGGCAAGGGTTTCGATGGGAACAGCGCGATCGACCAGCCCGAACACGGCGCCCGCGAGCCCCGAGCGTCCTTGCAGCATCCCCGGGATTTCGCCGATGGCGCTGGCCACCATGGGACGGCCGGCCCACAGGCAGTCGATGAGAACCAGCGGCGCGCTTTCCCCTTCGAAGCGCGATGGCAGCAAGCCGAGGTCGCTCATGGCGAAATAGTCACGTACGTTGGCCCGGAAACCAAGGAAGTGGATCGTCTCGCACTCGAACATGGGTCGCAAGCGCTGGAACTCCTCTCCTTCACCGATGAGCACGAGATGGATGGTCCGGCCGCAGGATGCCTGGGCCGCCCGCACGGCCCGGATCGCCTCTTCCCAGCCCTTTTCGGGAATGGCGCGCGAGACCAAGCAGCAAACGAAATCGTCCGCCGCGATGCCCAGCGACCCACGGTCCACCGCGCGCATCTCCCGGCGAGGCAGGGCGTTGTCGATGCGCACGAAGCGCTTGCGTGCCTGGAAGTCGGGGCTGAAAGGCTTCAGATTCTTTTCAGCGGTGTAGACGATCCGGTCCAGCGCCCGGTCCATGCGGGGCAGCAGATCAGCCAGCGCATCGCCCGACATGCTCTCGTACATGCCATGCATGGTCACCAGCTGCCGGGTCTGCGGATGCCGGGCCAGGCAGTCGGCGAGCACCATGTCGGCCCAGGCGTGATGGGAGTGCGCGATCTCGATGCCGAGGTGGTCGCACAGGGCGCCGATGGCGCCCAGGTGCTCGAGTTCGAACAAGGGGACCGCCGGATCCAGCATCCGGCGCACGCCGGGTTCGGTCGGTGCATGGCGCAGGTTCAGGAAGCTCACCGCGTGACCGCGTCGCTTCAACGCATTGGCGAGATTGATGGGGAAGGTCTCGCCGCCGCCCGCGATGAGCGCGAAGCCCACCATCAGGAGATTCGGGCTGCGCTCGCCGGCAGTCGCGCGCGCCCTGGACAGGCTGTAGAGGCGGTCGAACTCCGCTTGCGCATCGAAACCATTGCGCGTGCACCACTCCCCGTACAGACGATCCCTCTGGGACTGCAGGATGTCCGGCTGAAGCTTGTACAGGCGCAGCAAGGTGGACGCGACGACCTCCGCCTCCCGATAGTAGGTTTCGGCCTTGCGAACGTTGTGGGATGTGCCGGCGTCGTGCTGGCGGTAGTAGTTCGTCGTTCCGGGGCTGTAGCCCACCAGGCCGCCCCGGACCAGGTGGAGGTAGAAGATCCAGTCACCGCACAGCCGCAGCGACTTCCAGCCAGCGTCCGAAAGAAGCGGCATCGCGCCGGGGTGGCGGAAGACGGCGCTGCTCGCATTGGGCACCACGTTCTTGCGCGCCCACGCCTGGTTGACGAGCCAATGCGCAGAGCGGATGAACGGCTGCCCCACCAAGTCGGCAAGGCAGTCGGCGAGGTGCTCAGCCGTCGTCCAGATGGTCTGGCCACCGCTTTCCACGAACTCCGTGCGCGAAAACGCCAGCGTCACGGCCTCGTTTCGGAAGAAGCGAACCAGTTCCCGCAGGAAGTTCGCATCGCAGTAATCGTCGCTTTCGGCGATCCACACCAGTTCGCCGCGGGCGAGCTCCAGCCCCTTGTTCCACTGGTTGAAGACGCCGCCTGAATTGGCCTCGTTGAAGAAGGTCCGCGTCCGGTCGGCATGCCGGGTGGCGTACTCCAGCAGGATCTCCCGACTGCCGTCCGTCGAACAATCGTCGAGCAGGATGACCTCGAAGTTGTCGTACTCCTGGCCATAGATGGAATCGAGGCGCTGGCGCAGGTAGGACGCATGGTTGTAGTTCGGCACGATCACCGAAACCCGGGGCGCGAAGGCCGTGTCGTCCGGCGGCACCGCACAGGCCGGCAAGGCGCCGGCCGTGCCGCCCGCCGGGGCGTGCCCGGCCGCATCCGCCAGCACGGCGGCACGGCGCCACAAGCCGCGCCATCCCTCGTTCCTGAACACCCGCAGGGCCTTGCGCGCCACGAGGGTCGCGGAGCCATAGAACGCGACGGCCCGCCGGGCGCCGCGGATCGCCCGCACAATCCCGGCGCCGCCGCGCCTGAACGATCCAGCCGTCACGAACCCACCGCCTCCCCCGGCTGCGCGGCGGCCGCCGGTTGCGTCACCCCCAGACGGATATCGAGCATGGGAATGCCGATCAGCCCGGTGGACACCGCCTCGTGGTGCGCCCGCACCACGAGGGCGTCATGGATCCAGTGCAGCTGGCGATGATCCGCTTGCGTGCCCTCGGCGAGCGCCACCTGGAAGACGTAGTCGCCTTGTGCCAGCCATGGCATGTAGAACTCGAACTCCGCCGCGAACGACTCCCCCGCGCTGACCTGCAGCGGCTGGCCTGCGCAGGCCAGGAAGCTGTTGTCGCCGAAGAGGCTCTGGCCGAGGCGGTCCCGGAGCATGAAGCCGAAGATCGGACTGCGCAGGTCGATCGCGGCCACGGCCTCGATGCGCATCACGACCCGCTCGCCACCGACGACCCAGCTCAGCGGCTGGCCTTCGGCGTCGAGCAGGCGGACGTCCTGGATCGTGGCCTCCGTGCCACCGAATTGCGCACGTTCCTCCTGTTCGCGGAAGCGGAACACCTCGAGGTCATTCCTCAGATTGCTGCCATTGACGATGGCCGTACGCTGGTCCTTCCAGACCAGTCCGGGCTGCCTCAGCCGCTGGATGCGCGTCGCTGCGGCCTGCGCCGAGGCCGGAGCCGGCGCAGGGCTGGCGGCGTTGGCCTGGAGGGCGCCGAACAGGTCGTCCAGGTACATCTCGCACACCTGTTTGGCGGCGCCCTGCTCCCGCACCTGTCCCGCCTGCAGCCACAGCGCCCGGTCGCACAGGTTCATGACCGAACCGGAATCGTGGCTGACGTAGAGCAGCGATCCGTGCTCCCTGAACTTGCGGATGAAGCGCATGCACTTCTGTGTGAACAGCGCGTCGCCCACCGCCAGCGCCTCGTCCACCACGAGGATGTCGGCGTCCACATGCGCGATGACGGCGAATGCCAGGCGCACGAACATGCCGCTGGAGTACATCTTCACCGGCTGTTCGAGGAACTCGCCGATGTCGGCGAACGCGGCGATGGCATCGAAGCGCGCGTCGATCTCCTCGCTGGTGAGGCCGAGCAAGGTGGCGTTCATGCGGACGTTCTCCCGCCCGGTGAACTCCGGATTGAAGCCCGCGCCGAGTTCGAGCAGCGCCGCGATCCGCCCGGAGGTTTCCACCCGGCCGGTGGTCGGGCTGAGCGTTCCGCAGAGGATCTGCAGCAGCGTGGATTTGCCCGATCCGTTGCGCCCGATGATGCCGATCGCTTCCCCGCGCCGCAATTCGAACGACACGTCCCGCAGGGCCCAGAAATCCCGGTAGTACTGCGCCGGGCGCAGCCCGACAGCCCGGCGCAGGTGGGGCAACACGAACTGCTTCAGGCGGTCGCGCGGAGTCTCGTAGATGTGGTACGCCTTGCCCACGCCTTGCGCCCGCACCGCAACATCGCTAGAGGACATCGGCGAACCCCTTGCGCGTCTTCTGGAACCAGGCATAACCCGCCCATCCCGTCAACACGGCGAGCGACGAATAGAGCAGCCATCCGCTCCAGTCGGGAAGCTGGCCGAACACCAGCACCATGCGGCTTTGCTCGATGACGAAGGTCAACGGGTTCGCCTGCATCCAGGGCCGGAAGAACTCGGGCACGGCCGTGATCGGGAAGAACACGGGCGAAAGAAAGAGCAGCACCGTCGTCAGGAGACCGACGACCTGGCCGACGTCGCGCATGAAGACCCCCAGGGATGCAAGCGCCCATGCCACGCCCAGCGTCAGGACCACCAAAGGCGCCAACACCACGGGAAACAGCACCACCGTCCAGGGGATCGCACCGGTGGCGATGAAGACGCCAGCGAGCAGAACCACGAGGCTCACGGCGGCATGGAACAGGGCGGCCCCCATGGTCACGACCGGCAGGATCTCGAGCGGGAACACGACCCGCTTGACGAAATTCACATGGCCCAGAACCAGGCTTGGCGCGCGGGTCACGACTTCGGCGAACAACCCGTGCACGATGAGGCCGACGAAAAGCATGATCGCGAACTGGCCACGGTTGTCCGCGCCGGCGCTGTTCGGCCACCGCGCCTGCAGGACGACCGAGAACACGAACGTGTAGACCGTCAGCATGAGCAGGGGCGTCAACAGCGACCACAGAAGCCCGAAAAAGGAACCTCTGTAGCGCCCGACGACTTCCCTGTGGATCATCGCGGCCAGCAGCCCACGGTTGTGCCAGACGCTTCCAACCATGGCGAACGGGGACGTCCGCGCCGCCGCATGGGGATTCACGGGTAGACCTCGGCGTCGCGCAGCAACACGCCGGCCTGGTCCTTCGCCGAAAGCTGGGGCGTGATGTCCGCCGGCCACTCGATGCCGATATCCGGATCGTTCCAGGCGATGCAACGCTCGTGCTCGGGCGCGTAGTAGTCGGTGGTCTTGTAGAGAAAGTCGGCGCTCTCGCTCAACACCAGGAAGCCATGCGCGAAGCCCGGCGGGATCCAGAGTTGGCGGAAGCCGTCCTCCGTGAGCTCGACGGCCACGTATTGCCCGAACGTCGGAGAGCTGCGGCGCACGTCCACGGCCACGTCCAGCACGGCACCCCGCACGACCCGCACCAGCTTGCCCTGCGCCTGCCGGACCTGGTAGTGCAGGCCGCGCAGGACGCCCTTGGCGCTGCGGCTGTGGTTGTCCTGGACGAACTGGGGCCGCACGCCGCAAGCCTCCTCGAATGCCTGTTGATTGAAGCTTTCCAGGAAGAAGCCGCGGGCGTCTCCGAACACCTTTGGCTCGATCACCAGGATGTCGGGGATGGCGGTAGGGATCACTTTCATGTCATTCGCGTCCTGTGCTTCGCAAGCACGTTGACCTTGGAATTGCGGGGATCAGCGGGCGTCGGCGAGACACCCGGCGCGACATGGCATCGCTCCAGGGCGGCGGCGCTCGGCGCGCCACCTGACAGCGGCCACGACGGCGGGTCAGGTCCGGCCCTTCCCCTCGCGCAGGATGTGCATCAGGTACCGGCCATAGCCGTTCTTGGCCAGGGGCTGCGCCAGGCGTTCGAGCTGGCCGTCGTCGATGAAGCCGGCGCGCCAGGCGATCTCTTCCGGACAGGCGATCTTCAGGCCCTGGCGGTGCTCCAGCGTGGCGATGAACTGGCTGGCCTCCAGCAGGCTGTCGTGCGTGCCGGTGTCCAGCCAGGCATAGCCGCGCTGCATGATCTGCACCGACAGGCCGCCCTGGTCGAGGTAGGCCTGGTTCACCGAGGTGATCTCCAGTTCGCCGCGCGCGCTGGGCTTGACCGCCTTGGCGATGTCGACCACCTGGTTGTCGTAGAAGTACAGGCCGGTCACCGCATAGTTGCTCTTGGGCTGCTTCGGCTTTTCCTCGATGCTGCTGGCGCGGCCCTGCGCGTCGAAGGCGACCACGCCATAGCGTTCCGGGTCCTGCACATGGTAGGCGAAGACCGTGGCGCCTTCGCGCTGGGCGTCGGCGCCTTCCAGCAGCGAAGCGAGGTCGTGGCCGTAGAAGATGTTGTCGCCCAGCACCAGCGCGCTCGGGTCCTTGCCGATGAACTGCTCGCCGATCAGGAAGGCCTGCGCCAGGCCGTCCGGGCTGGGCTGCACCGCGTACTGGATGTTCATGCCCCACTGAGCGCCGTCGCCCAGCAGCTGCTGGAAGCGCGGGGTGTCCTGCGGCGTGCTGATCACCAGGATCTCGCGCATGCCCGCCAGCATCAGCGTGCCCAGCGGGTAGTAGATCATCGGCTTGTCGTAGACCGGCAGCAATTGCTTGCTGATGGCGAGCGTCGCCGGATGCAGCCGCGTGCCGGAGCCGCCGGCGAGGATGATGCCTTTGCGTCGGGTCATGGGAGTCAGATGATTTCTTGCACCAACCGGGCCACGCCCTGCTGCCAGGGCGGCAGGGACAGGTCGAAGGCCGCGCGAAAGCGGCGGGTGTCCAGGCGCGAATTGAGCGGGCGGCGCGCCGGTGTCGGAAATGCCGAAGTGGGAACCGGCTGGACCTGCGCGGGCCCGGCGCGCAGGGCTTCCCCGGCTTGCTGCACCTGCTCCAGCACGAAGCGGGCGTAGCCGTTCCAGGTGGTTTCGCCGCCGGCGGCCACGTGGTAGATGCCGGCCTTGTCCGGTGCCGCCATCAGGGCCCGCAAGGCATGCGCCGTGACGTCGGCCAGCAGGTCGGCGCCGGTGGGCGCGCCCACCTGGTCGTCGATGACCGTCAGCGTCTCGCGCTCGCGCGCCAGCCGCAGCATGGTCTTGGCGAAATTGCCGCCGCGCGCGCCATAGACCCAGCTGGTGCGGAGCACCAGGTGGCGCGGCAACGCACGGGCAATGGCCTGCTCGCCTTCCAGCTTGGTGCGACCGTAAACGCTCAGCGGCCCGGTCGCGTCGTCCTCGCGCCAAGGGCGCTCGCCGCCGCCGTCGAACACGTAGTCGGTCGAATAGTGCACCAGCGCGGCGCCCACCCGTGCCGCCGCTTCGGCGAGCACGCCGGGTGCCAGTGCATTGACGGTGCGTGCCAGCTCGGGTTCGGACTCCGCCTTGTCGACCGACGTGTGGGCCGCGGCATTGACGACGGCGTCGGGCCGGACCTCGGCCACCGTGCGCGCCAGGCCGGCGAGATCTGTGAAGTCGCCGCACAGGCCGGACGCGCCGGCCGAGCCGAGCGCCACCACCTCGCCCAGCGGCGCCAGGCTGCGCTGCAGCTCCCAGCCCACCTGGCCATTGCGCCCGAACAGCAGGATCTTCATGCGCTACCCTCAGGCCGCCTGCGCGTACTGCGCCGCGATCCACTCGCGGTAGGCCCCGCTTTGCACGCGCTGCACCCAGTCGCCGTTGGCCAGGTACCACTGCACCGTCTTGCGGATGCCGGTCTCGAAGGTCTCGGCCGGCTTCCAGCCAAGCTCGCGTTCGATCTTGCGCGCATCGATGGCGTAGCGCCGGTCGTGGCCCGGGCGGTCCTTGACGTAGGCGATCTGCTCGGCATAGCTCTTGCCGTCGGCGCGCGGACGCAGTTCGTCGAGCAGCGCACAGACCGTGCGCACGATCTCGATGTTGGGCTTCTCGTTCCAGCCGCCCACGTTGTAGGTCTCGCCCAGCCGGCCCGCCTCCAGCACCCGGCGGATGGCGCTGCAGTGGTCGCCCACGTACAGCCAGTCGCGCACCTGCATGCCGTCGCCATACACCGGCAGCGGCTTGCCGGCCAGCGCGTTGACGATCATCAGCGGGATCAGCTTCTCGGGGAAGTGGAAGGGACCGTAGTTGTTGGAGCAGTTGGTGGTGAGCACCGGCAGGCCGTAGGTGTGGTGCCAGGCGCGCACCAGGTGGTCGCTGGCCGCCTTGCTCGCGGAATAGGGGCTGTTGGGCTCGTAGCGGTGCTGCTCGGTGAAGGCTGGTGCTTCGGGCTCGAGCGAACCGTAAACCTCGTCGGTGGACACGTGCAGGAAGCGGAAGCCCTCGCGCGCCGCGCCCTGCAGGCCGCTCCAGTAGCCACGCACCGCATCGAGCAGGCGGAAGGTGCCGACCACGTTGGTCTCGATGAAGGTGCCCGGACCGTGGATGGAGCGGTCCACATGCGACTCGGCGGCGAAGTTGACGACCGCGCGCGGCTGGTGGCGCTGCAGCAGTTGCGCCACAAGTTCGGCATCGCCAATGTCGCCATGCACGAACAGGTGGCGGGAGTCGCCCTCGAGGGCCTGCAGGTTCTCGCGGTTACCGGCATAGGTCAGCTTGTCGAGGTTGACCACTCCTTCGCCGCCGGCTTCCAGCCAGTCCAGCACGAAGTTGGAGCCGATGAAACCGGCCCCGCCAGTGACGAGAATCATGCATACCCCCTTGAACGCACGCCGTCTGCCGACGCGCCAAAAGCCCCGGATTATGTCACCCATGTGTAATGGCTTTGCTTACAGCGGCATGGCTTAAATGCCGCAAAAAGTGAGGCTGCGCATCACATTCTTGGCACCGGCGATGCGGTTTGCGGACCCGCGCCGATTAGGCAGGCCTCCCTAGCCATGGCGGGCCTCGCGGTCGTAAAGTCAGGGCAGCCAGACACACCGGAGACAGCCATGGTCAGGAAAATCCACAAGGGCGGTGACGCCGACGATGCAAGCGGCGAAGGAACTCCGGGCAGCGCGGGGCGCAAGTCCGGGCCGCCCCTGTCCGATACCGTCAGGGCCTCGGCGCAGCAGATCTGGCTGGCCGGCCTGGGCGCCTTTTCCAAGGCGCAGGAAGAAGGCGGCAAGGTGTTCGAGGCGCTGGTGAAGGAAGGCGTGACGCTGCAACGCAGGACGCAGGACGCCGCCGAAGGCACGCTGAACGAAGCCACGACACGCATGAGCTCGATGGCCAGCGAATTCTCGGCCAGGGCTTCCGGCCAATGGGACAAGCTGGAAACCATCTTCGAGGAACGCGTCGCCCGGGCTCTGAAGACGCTGGGCGTGCCGACGGCGCGGGAAGTCGCGACGCTCGCCGCCCGCGTCGAGGAGCTGGACCGCCGCATCGCACAAATGAGTGACGCAGGCACCCGCGGTCCGGCGGCGAAGAAGGCGGCCGGCAAGGTGGTGCGCAAGCGCGCGCCCGCGCGCAAGCGTCCCGCCTCCGACTGAGCGCCGGTCGCACGTTGCGCTGCAGCATGCGGCGGCGCCGCGCGCGGCTAGACTGCGCGTTCATGACGGCACGTCGCGCGCAGGAACATCCGCCCCACGGCCTTGCCCCGCGAGGCAATCGGCGCGTTGGCGGGCTCCATCGGCCGGCGGCCCGGCTTCGGGCCGGGTGACATGGCCAGGAAGGCGCCCCGCCGGACCGCCGAACGCATCCTCGAGGTCACGCTCGACCTCTTCAATCGCTTCGGCGAGCCCAATGTTTCCACCACGCTGATCTCGGCCGAACTCGACATCAGCCCGGGCAACCTGTACTACCACTACCCCGCGAAGGACGCGCTGATCGACGCGCTGTTCGACCGGTATGCGCAGGCGCTGCACCCCCTGCTCGCGGCCGCCGATGGCGTGCGCGACGTCGAGGACGCCTGGTTCTTCCTGCACACGCTGTTCGAGCGGCTGTGGCAGTACCGTTTCCTGTACCGCGACCTGAACGATCTGCTGTCGAAGAACCGACGCCTGGAGACGCACTTCCAGGCCCTGCTCCTCGACAAGGCCGGGGCCATCCGCGCGTTGCTGGACGGCATGCGCCGCTCGGGCGCCGTGCACATCGAGACGGCCGAGGCCGGCCCCACCGCCACCAGCATGGTGGTGGTGATGACGTACTGGCTGAGTTACGAATATGTCCGCGATCCCCGGCGCGCACTCGAGCCTGAGCGGGCGCAGGCCGCGCTGCTGCGCGGGGCGCACCATGTTCTCCATCTGCTGGTACCCTATCTCGAACCGGCGCAGCGGTCCCACCTGCTGCAGCTGGCCGGCGCGTACGGCACCACCGCCGACTGACGCGCTGCACCGAGGAGACAACATGGCCAGGTGGACGGTCTTTCCCAACGCGGGCGAGTTCCGGTTCGACGCGGACAGCACCCGCCGCCTGTGGTCCCGGCTGCACGCCGGCGACGCCGAACCGCTGCCCGCCGACGAGGCCGTGCTGCGGGCCTGGGCACTGTTCCACAACGGCGAATTCGAACAGGCCGTGGCCGCGGGCCTGGCCGCGGGCGGCGCCGGCATCACCGTTGCCAACAAGGCCACCTGCCTTTACGCCAATTACCTCGAGAAGCAGGAAAAGGACCGCCTGGACCTGTTCCAGGAAGCGGCGCGGCGTGCCGAGGCCCAGGCTGCGGCCGATCCGGACAACTTCAACGCCTGGTACTGGCTGGCCTATGCGCTGGGCCGCTACAGCCAGGGCGTCAGCGTCGCCAAGGCCCTGGCGCAGGGCCTGGGCGGCAAGGTGAAGGACGCCCTGGAGCGGGTGATCCGCCTGCAGCCGCGCCATGCGGATGCGCACGTCGCGCTGGGCGCCTTCCATGCGGAAGTGATCGACAAGGTCGGCTCGCTAATCGGCAGCATGACCTATGGCGCGAAGAAGGACGTCGGCCTGAAGATGTTCCGCGACGCACTCGCGATCCACCCGGCCTCGCCCATCGCGCTGATCGAATACGCCAATGGGCTGGTGATGCTGGAAGGCGAGCACAAGCTGGCGGAAGCCACCCGCCTCTACCGCCAGGCTGCCGCGCTGGAGCCGGTCGACGCGGCCGAACAGCTCGATATCGAACTGGCGCGCGCGGAGTTGGTGGAGTAGCCGAGGGCGTCTGGACAGCAACCGACTGCCAACCGCCAGACAGCCAGACTGCGCCAGGGATCCAGCAGCCGAACAGCCAAACAGCCAAACAGCCAACAGCCGGACGCAGAGGGCGCGAAGTTTACGCAGAGGACGCAAAAGGGAGGAAAGAGGAAAGAGGAAAGGGAAAGAAGAAGCGGAACAAGCATTTCCTGTCGTCTCTTTTTTGGCCCGGCTTTTCTCGCGACCCTCTCGGGTTGCGGCGGTCCGTCTCTCAGGGGCAAGCGCAACAGGCCTACACGGCCGCCGTGGGGAACACTCCAGAATCGGCGGCCATGATGACCATCTTCCAGGCGCTGATGGTGAGCCACGAGGCCCAGCGCGAACTATCTGCCCGGCTGCTTGCCAGCAAGCCCGCCACCGACGAACGAGCGCGGGTATTCGAGGAACTCAAGCGCGAGCTGACGGCGCACGAGACCGCCGAGGAACGCTGCTTCTACGTGCCCCTGTTCGAGCACGATGAATCGGTCGACCTCTCGCGCCACGCCATCGCCGAACACCACGAGATGGACGAGATGGTGGAGCATCTGGAGAAGGTGGACCCGCACTCGGCCGAATGGCAGGAGTGCTGCCAGAAACTGTGCGACAAGATCGCGCACCATCTCGACGAGGAGGAAGAAAAGTTCTTCCCCCAGGCGGGCGAGGTGCTGGGCGAAAAGCAGAAGGTGGAGCTGGCCAAGGCCTACGAGGCCGAATTCACCACGCTGCGCATCAAGGAAGAAGCCGAGAGCTGATGCGCCGCACGGCGGCACGCCGCCCTGTGCTCTCCACGGATGGACCCAGCGGCCGTCGCGCCAGCGGCGGCGACTCCATGCCGCGCGTGCCCCTTAAGATCGGGCGCACCCAATTTGCATCAGGAGTACCCCATGGCCGATCTCAATGCCGACTTCGAAGCCGCTGTCGCCAATTCCAAGAAACTGTCCGAGCGTCCCGACAACGCAACCCTGCTGAAGATCTACGGCCTGTACAAGCAGGCGACCGTCGGCGACGTCACCGATAAGAAACCCGGCTTCGGCGACATGGTCGGCCGCGCCAAATGGGACGCCTGGAACGCCCTCAAGGGAACCGACAGCGACGCCGCCAAGCAGCAGTACGTGGACCTGATCCGGTCGCTGCAGGACTGATCCCGGGCAGGGTGGGCTCGCGCGGCGGGCGCACCCCGCGCGCGCCCAGGCCGGCGGCTTCCCGCCGCTAGGTCCGCTTCCTTCCGGGCGCCTTCGCCGGCGCCTTCTTGGCCGGGGCCGCGCGCGCCCTGGCCGGCTTCCTCGCCTCGTGCTGCGCCAGCCCCTGCTCGAAGGCGGCCTGCGGGTCGTCCTGCGCCAGCAGTTCGTCGAGGTTCTTGACGATCTCCGACTCGATCCGGCTGCGGAACATGCCAAGCAGCAGGCCCAGCTTCGCGCGCAGCTCGAACCGGTCCGGCGTGACTTCCAGCTTGCCGCGCGCGCCCGGCCGGTGGAAGATGACCACGTCGTGCGATGGGCCCTCTTCGTAGGTGCAGGCCATCTCCAGCTTCTGCTCGGCCACCTCGGCCCAACGGAAAGCCAGCTTGCGCGCCTGGGCCAGGCCCAGCCCGTGCTCGCGGACGATGTGGATGTCAGCCACGGTGTGCCTCCTTCAACCGTTGGTGCCGTTGTTCCTTGTTCGGCAGCCTGGACAGCTGCTTCACCGCATCATAGAACCGCGGCCAATCGTCGCCGAGCGCATGGAACAAGGCTTCGAAGTCGGGCACCAGTTCGTCGTATGCCGCCTGCGCGCCGAAGAACGCGTTGTTGGCGTTCTCCACCCAGCGGTCGTAGCCGCGCAAGCGCGCCGGGTCGCCGCTCCAGGTGGAACGCAGCTGCGCATAGTCGGCGCGGAACTGCGCCATGATGCGCTGCTTGGCTTCTTCCTTCTGGGCCGGGTCGATGCCGGGCTGCTCGTACACCGCCTTCAGCCGCTCGCGCGTGGCCCGCGACAGCGCCCGGAACTGCGCGCGTCGCGCATCGAAGTCGGCGTACTCGCGCCGCGCGGCCTCCGAGGCCTGCTCGCGCAGCCAGCGCGCGCCTCCCAGGCGCTCCACCGCAACAGCGAACGACTCGTTGAAGGTCGTGTCGTTCTTGGCATAGACCACCTGGTGCGCGAGTTCGTGGAACAGCAGCCGCGCCAGTTCTCCTTCGGGATAGCCGATGAAGGTGCTGAGCAAGGGATCGCCGCCTGCCCAGTTCATCAGGCCCAGCGTCGAATAGGCGGGCACCGGGTAGACATTGACCTCGTAGCCCTGCTCGGCCAGCTGCTTGGCCTCGGCGCGCGCCCGGGCCTCGTCGTAGTAACCGCGGTAGCCGACGCAACCGGTGACCGGGAAGCACCAGGTCTTGAGGTCCAGCGAATAGGCGGTGGCGGCCGTCACGTTCCACACCGCGGCGTTGCGCTTGAGGTCGGCATAGCGGCGGTAGCTGGGGTTGTCCGGCAGCTTCAGCTCGCGCACGGCAAAGTCGCGGATGCGCTGCGACAACGCCAGCTTCTCCCGCACGCGCTCGGGCGTGCCCTCCTCCACCAGCCATTCGCGCACGGGCTTGGCGGCGCTCATCAACTGGAGGTGCCCGGAGACCGACTGCCAGTAGTAGCCCAGGTTGGCGCAGCCTGACAGGCACACCGTGGCCGCCACCGCGATTGCCGCAACTGCCGGAAGTGCCATGCCGATGAATAGGAGCTTGCGCCTCACGCCGGCCGGACGTCGACCAGGCAGTCGTAGAACACCGGCGCGCGGCCGATGTCGGTCAAGCGCTGGCTGGTGAGTTCGTTGACATTGGTGCCGTTGAGCCCGAGCTTGCGCCACCAGATGCCGAGCCCGTGGACCACGCCGGGCCGCGCGCGTTCGCTCACCTGCGCCCGGCAGACGTACTCGCCGCGGTCGTTGAACACGCGCACCACCGCGCCGTTGGCGATGCCCCGCGCAGCCGCATCCTCGGCGTGCAGTTCCAGCAGCGGCTCGCCTTCGATGTCGCGCAGGCTGCGAACGTTGACGAAGGTGGAATTGAGGAAGTTGCGCGCCGGCGGCGAAATCATGGCCAGGGGATAGCGGGCGGAGCTGCCCGCCAGTTCGTAGTTCGGAAGGTAGTCGGGCAGGCCATCCTGCCCTTCGCGCGCGAGCCGTGCACTGAAGAACTCGCAGCGGCCGGACGCGGTCGGAAATCCGCCCTCGACGAAGGGCGCATCGGGGATGGGCAACGGGGCGAAGCCGCGCGCCAGCAATGCGTCGAAGTCGACGCGCTCGCCGAAGGCGGTGCGGCACAGGGTTTCGTCGCTGTCGGCGAAGCACGGCTCGGTGAAGCCGAAGCGGCGCGCCAGCTGGCGGAAGAATTCGGTGTTGGGCCGCGCCTCGCCCAGCGGCGCGATGGCCGGGCGGTTCAGCAGCACGTCGGTGTGCCCGTAGGAGGCATGCACGTCCCAGTGCTCCAGCTGCGTGGTGGCCGGCAGCAGGTAGTCGGCGTAGTCGGCGGTGTCGGTGCGGAACTGCTCCAGCACCACGGTGAAGAGATCCTCGCGCGCGAAACCGCGCGCCACCTTGCCCGACTCCGGCGCCACGGCCACCGGGTTGCAGTTGTAGACCACCAGCGCCTCGATGGCCGGGCCGAACTCCGGCTGCGCGGGCCGCAGCAGGTCGTCGCCGATGGTGATCATGTTGATGGTGCGCGGCATGCGGCCCGCCAGCAGGTCGGGCCGGTGCAATGCTGCCCGGTCGACCGGGAACTGGCCCGAGCTGGAGAGCAGCAGGCCCCCGGCGCGGTGGCGCCAGGCGCCGATGAGCGCGGGCAGGCAGGCGATCGCGCGCACGGCGTTGCCGCCGCCGCGCACCCGCTGCATGCCGTAGTTGAGGCGGATGGCCGCGGGCCGGATGCTGCCGTAGTCATGCGCCAGCGCGCGGATCTGCGCCGCCGGAACGCCGCAGACCGCAGCGGCACGCTCCGGCGTCCAGCGCAGCGCCCGCTCGCGCAGGCCCTCCCAGCCGCTGGTGTGGCGCGCCAGGTAGTCGTGGTCGAGCCAGTCGTTGACCACCAGCTCGTGCATCAGCGCCAGCGCCAGGGCGGCGTCGGTGCCGGGCAACAGCTGCACGTGCACGTGGCACTTCTCGGCGGTCTCGCTGCGGCGCGGATCGATGCAGACCAGCCGCGCGCCCCTGCGCTTGGCCTCCTGGGCCAGGCGCCAGAAATGCAGGTTGCTGGCGATCGCGTTGCTGCCCCAGATGAGGATGAGCCCGGACTCGGCGAAGAATTCCACCTTCATGCCGACACGGCTGCCATACGTGTGGGCCAGGGCCTCGGCGCCGGCCGAGGAGCAGATGGTGCGATCGAGCTGCGAGGCACCGAGCTTGTTCCAGAAGCGCGCGGCCATGCCTTCGCCCTGGACCAGGCCCATGGTGCCGGCATAGCTGTAGGGGACGATGGCTTCGGGGTTGCGCGCGGCGATGGCCTGCAAGCGCAGCGCAATGTCGTCCAGCGCCTCGTCCCAGCCCACCGGCGCGAACTGGCCGGCGCCCTTGGGGCCCACGCGCCTGAGCGGCTGCAGCAGCCGCTCGGGGTGGTGGGTGCGTTCGGCGTAATGGGAGACCTTGGTGCAAAGCACGCCGGCCGTGGGCGGGTGCAGCGAGTTGCCCTGCACCCGCACGGCCCGTCCGTCCTGCACCGTGGTGACCAGCGCACAGGTATCCGGGCAGTCGTGCGGGCAAGCTCCGCGAACCTGCTGCGGCGCCTGGGCGGGGGCGGTCAGGACTTCCATGCCTGCCAATGGTAGCTGTTGCGTGGACCGCCGAGGGGAAAGCTCGGCCAGCTCGGCCAGGTCGGCCGTGCAGGCATTCGAGGAACACAGACAGCCGGACGCAAAAGTCGCAAAGATGACGCGAAAGTCGCAAAAGTCAAAAAGTAAAAGGAGGAAATCCGTGTCTTCCTTCTCCTGTCTTCTTTCGCGACTTTTGCGAATCCGTTGCGACTTTTGCGTCCGGCTGTCCGGCTGTCAAGCTGTCCGGCTGTCCCGCTGTTTGGCGGCAGGGCGGGGATCAGCCCACGGCCGGTGCCTGCGCCAGGCCGCGCATGAAGGCCTGGCAGCGGGCCAGTTGCTCCAGCGACACGTATTCGTCGGGCTGGTGGGCCTGCACGATGCTGCCGGGCCCGCACACCACGGTGGGGATGCCGGCCCGCTTGAACAGGCCGGCTTCGGTGCCGAACGCCACCTGCGTGGTGCGCGGCTCACCGGCCAGCCGCAGGGCCAGCCGGGTCACGGCGTCCTGCTCGGAGCCGAGGAAGCTCGGCACCTCGCAGATGGTTTCGAAGCCGAAGCCGGCATCGGGCGCCACCTCGCGCATCGCCGGCTCCAGGCTGCGGGCATAGGCCACGATCTCCTCCTGCATGGCGAGCGCGTCGGCGGTCGGCAGGTCGCGGAACTCGTAGCGGAACTCGGCGTCGCGCGGAACCACGTTGTCGGCGATGCCGCCGTGGAACTGGCCGACGCTGGCGGTGGAGAACGGCACGTCGAAACCCGGATAGCGCAGCTCCTCCCGCTCGAAGCGCTCGGCCATGTCGCGCACGCGGCCGACCACGCGGGCGGCCATCTCGATGGCATTGACGGAACGCGGCGTCAGCGACGAATGCGCCTCCTTGCCGCGCACGCAGCACTTGTAGCGGTACACGCCCTTGTGCGCGATGGCCGGCACCATGCTGGTGGGCTCACCGACGATGCAGGCCAACGGCGCGATGCCGGCCTCGCGCAGGTCGGCGATCAGTTCGCGCACGCCGAAGCACCCGACCTCCTCGTCGTAGCTGAAGGCGAAGTGGATGGCGAAAGGTGCGGGGCTGGCCAGGAAAGCTTCCGCATGCGCGAGCGCGATGCCGATGAAGGCCTTCATGTCGGCCGAGCCGCGGCCGTAGAGGCGGCCATCCTTCACCACGGCCCCCAGTGGATCCACCGTCCAGGCCTGGCCTTCCCAGGGCACGGTGTCGGTGTGGCCGGAGAGGATCACGCCGGCGGGCTTGCCCTCGCCCAGCGTGGCGAACAGGTTGGCCTTGGTGCGCTCGGTGTTGTAGCTCAGCCGGCTCTTCACGCCCAGGCGTGCCAGTTCATCGCGGATGAAGTGGATGAGCGGGAGGTTGGAAGTGGCGCTCTCGGTGTCCAGCCTGACCAGCGCCTGCGCGAGTTCCAGCGCCCGCGGCGCCAGGGAGGTTGCATCCATGCGGCCCATTGTGGCGGATTCCCCGGATAGGCACGCTCCTTGCGGCGGGCTAGACTGGCCCGTTCCAGCATTCCCAACCGATCATGAAGCTCCTGGACTCCATCGTCACCGAGGCCGCGTCCATCGCCGCCGTCCGGCGCGACATCCACGCCCATCCCGAACTGTGCTTCGAAGAGGTCCGCACCGCCGACCTCGTCGCCGCCAAGCTGACCGAATGGGGCATCCCCATCCACCGTGGCCTGGGCAAGACCGGCGTGGTCGGCATCGTGAAGAACGGCAACTCGGCGCGCGCCCTGGGCCTGCGCGCCGACATGGACGCCCTGCCGATGCAGGAGTTCAACACCTTCGCGCACGCCAGCCGCCATGCCGGCAAGATGCACGCCTGCGGCCACGACGGCCACACGGCCATGCTGCTGGCCGCGGCCAGGCACCTGGCGACCAACCGCAACTTCGATGGCAGCGTCTACCTGATCTTCCAGCCCGCCGAGGAAGGCGGCGGCGGCGCGCGCGAGATGATCCGCGACGGCCTGTTCGAGAAATTCCCCATGGAAGCCGTGTTCGGCATGCACAACTGGCCCGGCCCCCAGGTCGGCCGCTTCGCCGTCAGCCCCGGGCCGGTGATGGCCTCCACCGCGGAGTTCAAGATCGTCATCCGCGGCAAGGGCGCCCACGGCGCCATGCCGCACCTGGGCACCGACCCGGTGCCGGTGGCCTGCGAGATGGTGCAGGCCTTCCAGACCATCATCAGCCGCAACAAGAAGCCCATCGACGCCGGCGTGATCTCGGTGACCATGATCCACGCCGGCGAGGCCACCAACGTCGTACCCGACAGCTGCGAGCTGCAGGGCACCGTGCGCACCTTCTCGGTGGAGGTGCAGGACCTCATCGCCCGCCGCATGCAGCAGATCGCCGAGCACCTGTGCGCCGCGCACGACTGCCAGTGCGAGTTCGAGTTCACGCGCAACTATCCGCCCACCATCAACTCCGCCGCCGAAGCCGAATTCGCACGCAAGGTCATGGCCTCCATCGTCGGGCCCGACCAGGTCGACGTGCAGGAACCCACCATGGGCGCCGAGGACTTCGCCTTCATGCTGATGGAGAAGCCGGGCGCCTACTGCTTCATTGCCAACGGCGACGGCGGCCACCGCGAGATGGGCCACGGCGCCGGCCCCTGCATGCTGCACAACCCCAGCTACGACTTCAACGACGACCTCATCCCCCTGGGCGCGACCTACTGGGTGCGCCTGGCCGAGGAATGGCTGGCCCGGGACCGGGCGGCATGAGCGACGTGCACGGCGCGTTCTCCGCCAGCTACGCGCAAGCGCGCGAGAAGTTCCTCGCGGCCGCGGCCGCCGCCGGCCTGGCGGTGGAGGCGAAGACGCATCCCCTGCGCGGCCTCGACGGCGAGGAACTGGCGATGGACGTCGCCCGCGACGGACCGCCGGATGCGTCGAAGCTGCTGGTGCTCAGCAGCGCCTGCCACGGCGCCGAAGGCTTCTGCGGCAGCGGCGTCCAGGTGGCGGCGCTGCGCGACGCGGCCTTCCGCGCGCGCGCCCACCGGCAAGGCGTTGCCCTGCTCTACATCCACGGGCTCAACCCCTACGGCTTCTCGCACATCCGGCGCACCACGCACGAGAACATCGACCTCAACCGCAACTTCCACGACTTCACGCGGCCGCTGCCGGTGAACGCCGCCTACCGCGAACTGCACCACCTCATCGTTCCGCGCGACTGGCCGCCGGAAGCGGAGAACGTCGAGGCCGTGCAGGCCTGGATTGCGCACCACGGCGAACGCGCCTTGCAGGTCGCCACGACCGGTGGCCAGCACGAGTTTGAAGACGGCCTGTTCTTCGGCGGCACCGGCCCGAGCTGGAGCAACCTGGCGGTGCGCGAGGTGCTGCGCGCGCACGGTCGCCGGGCCGGCCGCATCGCCTGGATCGACGTGCACACCGGACTGGGCCCCTCGGGCGTGGGCGAGCGCATCTACGCCGGGCGCGACGACGCGGGGACGGTCGCCCGGGCGCGCCGCTGGTGGGACGGCGGCGGCCGCACGCCGGTCACCTCGATCTACGACGGGTCGTCGAGTTCGGCCTTCCTCACCGGCATGCTGTTCAACGCGGCGTACGACGAGTGCCCGCAGGCCGAGTACACCGGCATCGCGCTGGAATACGGCACGGTGCCGGTGCTCGAAGCCATGCAGGCCCTGCGGGCCGAACAGTGGCTGCACCGGCATCCCGATGCGCCGGCGCAGCAGGCCCAAACCATCCGGCGACTGGTGCGCGCCGCTTTCTACACCGACACCGACGCCTGGCGCGAACAGGTCGTCGCCCAGGCGATGGAGGCTTTGGACCAGGCGGTGGCAGGGCTGTCCGCCTGAGCCCGGCGGCGCGGGCGGCAAGCTGCCGCCCGGGCGGCGCTCACCCCTGCGCCGTGCGTGCCTGCGCGATCACCAGCAGCCCGTCGAAAATCAGGCTGTCCACCAGCTCGAAGGGCGTGACCATGCTGGGATGCATCTTCCAGCCCGCGCCACCCGTCATGTAGCACGCCGGCGCGACGCCGCCGCTGTATCCGCGCACGTGCTGAACCATGCGTTCGATGGCGCCGGCGATGGCATAGGTGCCGCCGCTGGTGAGCGCATCGCTGGTGTTGGTGGGAAAGGCCTTCACCTCGCCGGTGGGCACGTGCAGGCCGGCCGTGCCGCTTTCGAGGGCTCGCAGCATGATGCCGTGCCCGGGCAGGATCAGGCCGCCGAGGAAGCGCCCCGCCGCGTCGACTGCCTCCACCGTCACCGCGGTGCCCACCATCACCACCACCATGGGGCGGGGCGCGCCGCTTTGCAGCATGCGGTGGCGCGCACCGATCATCGCCACCCAGCGGTCGGCGCCGAGGCGCGTGGGATGGTCGTAGCCGTTGGTCATGCCGGCTTCGGCGGCGCTCGCGACCACCCAGCTGGCCGGCACGTCCCAGAGCTCCTCCATCTGCTCCTCGACACGGCGTTTCACCGCGTCGGCCGCCACGCAGCAGCCCAGCATGCGCGCCGGCGCCGCGAGCGTGCTCCAGGGGCCGTCGGCCAGCTTGTCGATGTTCTCGAGGAATTCGGCGCCGCCCGCCAGGACGGGTTCGCCAGGTGCGGCGCGCTCGTACAGCGCCCATTTCAGGCGCGTGTTGCCGATGTCGATGGCCAGGAAGGTCATGCGGGACGCGGGGCGGCTCAGGCCGCGGCTTGCAGCGGATCGCGCAGGCCGGCGATCTCGTCGGCCAGCGCGCGGTCCTGCAGTTGCACCTGCAGGCAGTCC
>JAEZKX010000232.1 GCA_023436025.1 Pseudomonadota bacterium
TGCCGCCGATGCCGCCGATGCCGCCGTCGGCGCTGGCGCGCCCTGCAGGCGGGCGATCTCCTTGCGGACCTGGCGCCGCAGGGTCGATCCCGCCAGCGCGCCCAGGAAGGCGCCCAGCACGGCGGCAAAGCCCTCGTCGCGACCGGGCCAGAGCAGCCCCAGTATCGCGCCCCATACCGCTCCCCAGATCACCATGCATGCCTTTCGGAGTGAGCCCGGGGCCAAGTGTGGCATCGCCGCGGGCCGCGGGAAGCCCCACGACCGCTGGTGCAGCAATTGGATACCGGTGGCCGCCCACGGCACGGCCGGCGCGCGGCGTGCCCGGCGGCGGGCCCGCCCGCCTGGCTGCCGTGCCGCGGCTACTTCAGCGCCCGCAGAACATTCTCCGCCGTCGCCGGGGCGTCCATGCGCACCGGGCCGCCCTTGGCGGCCGCGGCGGCGTCGCGCAGGGCCTCGAAGACGGAGATGGCCAGCATGAAGGGCGGTTCGCCCACGGCCTTGCTGCCGCCG
Organism: Pseudomonadota bacterium; assembly: GCA_023436025.1. Lineage (GTDB taxonomy): Bacteria > Pseudomonadota > Gammaproteobacteria > Burkholderiales > Burkholderiaceae_C > Ramlibacter. The sequence goes on from JAEZKX010000232.1 coordinate 511, forward strand.
ACGTTGTCCTCCCGGTTGGCCTCGGGCCAGAATTCGATCTTGAAGTGTTCCGGGATGTCGCCCGTGGCGGGGATCTTGTAGGTGCTGGGCGCGTGCGTGGCCAGGTGGCCCTTGTCGTTCCACACCAGCTGCTCGGTGGTGAGCCAGCCCATGCCCTGGACGAAACCGCCCTCGACCTGGCCGATGTCGATGGCCGGGTTGATGGAGGTGCCGACGTCGTAGAGGATGTCCACCTTCAGCACGCGGCTCTCGCCGGTGAGCGTGTCGATGGCCACCTCGGCGCAGGCGGCGCCGTAGGAGAAGTAGTAGAAGGGCCGGCCCGTCAGCGTCTGCTTGTCGTAGTGGATCTTGGGTGTCTTGTAGAAGCCGTCGCTCCACAGCTGCACCCGCGCATGGTAGGCATCGTCCAGCAGCTGCTCCCAGGACATCGCCGCCTTCGGCCCGCTGACCTGGCCATGGGAGAAGATCACCTGCTCGGGCCGGCAGTCCTGCTTGCCGGCGACGTAGGCGGCCAGGCGCTCGCGGATCTGGCGCGCGGCGAACTGCGCGGCCCGGCCGTTGAGGTCGGTTCCGCTGGAGGCCGCCGTGGCGCTGGCGTTGGGGATCTTGCTGGTGTCGGTGGCGGTGATGCGCACCCGCTCGTAGGGAATGCCCAGTTCGTCGGCCACCAGCTGGCAGACCTTGGTGTGCAGGCCCTGGCCCATCTCGGTGCCGCCGTGGTTCACCTGCACGCTGCCATCGGTGTAGCAGTGCACCAGCGCGCCGGCCTGGTTGAAGAAGGTGGCGGTGAAGGAGATGCCGAACTTCAGGGGCGTGAGCGCGATGCCGCGCTTGATCACCGGGCTGGCCGCGTTCCACTGGCCGATGGCGGCGCGGCGCGCGCGGTAGTCGCAGCTGTCTTCCAGGCGCGCGATCAGCGGCTCGAGGATGTTGTCCTCGACCTTCATCTCGTAGTGGGTGGTGTTGCGCTCCTCCACGCCGTACAGGTTGCGCTTGCGCACGTCCAGCGGGTCCAGTCCCAGCTGGCGCGCGATGTCGCCGAGGATGGCCTCGGTGACCACCATGCCCTGCGGGCCGCCGAAGCCGCGGAAGGCCGTGTGGCTCTGCATGTTGGTCTTGCAGCGGTAGGAGACGATCTCGACGTCGCCCAGGTAGTAGGCGTTGTCGACGTGGAACACGGCGCGGTCGGCCACCGGCCCGCTCAGGTCGGCGCTGAAGCCGCAGTTGGCCGCCAGCATCACCTTGAGGCCGCGGATCCGGCCGTCGTCGTCGAAGCCCACCTCGTAGTCGTAGGCGAAGGGATGGCGCTTGCCGGTGACCAGGAAGTCGTCGTCGCGGTCCAGGCGCAGCTTGACCGGCCGCTTGAACTTGTGCGCGGCCACGGCGGCCTGCACGGCGACGTGCCCGGCCTGCGTCTCCTTGCCGCCGAAGCCGCCGCCCATGCGCCGGCATTCCACCTTCACGGCATGGCTGGCCAGGCCCAGCGCATGCGCGATCCAGTGCTGCACCTCGCCCGGGTGCTGCGAGCTGGCATACACCCACCACTGGTCCTGCTCCAGCGGCAGCGCGTAGCCGATCTGGCCTTCAAGGTAGAAGTGCTCCTGGCCGCCCACTTCGAGCTGGCCGGCCAGGCGGTGCGGCGCGGCGGCGATGGCGCCGGCCGGGTCGCCGCGGGTGACCGTCACCGGCGGCAGCACGAAGCTGCGCGCCGCCAGCGCCTCGCGCACGTCGAGGATGGCCGGCAGCGGCGCGATGTCCAGCTTGACCAGGCGGGCGGCGCGGCGCGCCTGCATCACCGTGTCGGCGACCACCAGGCCCACCACCTGGCCCACGTATTCGACCGTGTCCAGCGCGAAGATCGGCTCGTCGTGCACATAGGTCGCGAGGATGGGGTCGCCCGGCACGTCGCCGGCCAGCACCACGCCGCGCACGCCGGGCAGGGCCAGCGCCGCGCTGGCGTCCACGCCCAGCAGCTTGCCGCGCGCCACCGTCGACAGGATGGGCGCGGCCTGCAGCGTGCCCTTCACCTCGGCGATGTCGTCGATGTAGGTCGCGCCGCCGGCCACCTGGGCGCGGGCGCTCTCGTGGACATGCGAGCTGCCGGTTGCAGGCCGCGCCGCCGTTTCGGCGATGAATTTGTCGGGTGCGTTCATGCGGCCAGCTCCTCGAGGTGGAAGCGCTCCAGGTTGATGTTGCGCATGCCCTGGCTTTCCAGCCAGAAACGCTGCACCAGGTTGCCCAGCACCTCGGAACGGTAGGCCGCGGAGGCGCGCATGTCGCTGATCGGCTGGAACTCGGCGCGCAGGGCGGCGGCTGCCCGGGCGGCGGCTTCGGCGCTCCAGTCGGCGCCCAGCAGCGCGGCTTCGGCCTGCGCGGCGCGTGCCGGTGTGGCGGCCACGCCGCCTGCGCCGATGCGCACCCGGGCCACCTTGCCCTCGTCCAGGGCCAGGTTGATCGCCAGGCAGACGGCGGAGATGTCGTCGTCGAAGCGCTTGGAGATCTTGTAGGCGCGCAGCAACTCGCCCGGCTGCGGCCGGGGCACCTTGATCCAGGCCACCACCTCGTCGGAGGCCAGGATGTTCTGGCGGTAGCCGGTGTAGAACTGCTCCAGCGGCAGGTCGCGGTGGCCGCGCGCGCTCTGCAGGACCACGTGCGCGCCCAGCGCGATCAAGAGCGGCATCGAGTCGCCGATGGGCGAGCCGTTGGCGACGTTGCCGCCCAGGGTGCCCGAATTGCGCACCGGCAGGCCGGCGAAGCGGCTGGCGAAGGGCGCGAGCTGCGGCCGGTCGGCGGCCAGCGCCGCGTAGGCCTCGGCCAGCGTGGCCGCGGCGCCGATGGCGATGTGGTGGTCGTAGGGCTCGATGCGGCGCAGTTCCTCCACCCGGGTCACGTCCAGCACCTGCGGGAAGCGCATGTGCATCTTGGTGACCCACAGGCCGACGTCGGTGCAGCCGGCCACGACCTGCGCCTGCGGATGCGCGGCGCGCAGCGCCAGCAGCTCGGACAGACTGCGCGGCGCGAGGTAGCCGCCGGCCACGGCGCTCTCGTCGGCCAATGCTTCCAGCTGGACGACGATCGCCTCCTCTTGCACCGCCACCCGGGGCAGCTGCGCCATCTGCTGGGCGGCATCGAGGATGGGCCGGTAGCCGGTGCAGCGGCACAGGTTGCCCGACAGCTCCTGCTGCGCCAGTTCCCGGGTGACGGGCCGGCCCTGGCAGACGTGGTTCTGGTACATGCCGAACAGGCTCATGACGAAGCCGGGCGTGCAGAAGCCGCACTGGGAGCCGTGGCACTGCACCATGGCCTCCTGTGCCGGGTGCAGCGTGCCGTCATCGGCGGCGAGGTCCTCGACGGTCCACAACGCCAGGCCGTCGACCGAATGCGCCAGGCGGATGCAGCTGTTGACGGCCTTGTATTCGAGCCGGCCGCCGCGCGCCTCGCCCAGCACCACCGTGCAGGCGCCGCAGTCGCCTTCGCCGCAGCCCTCCTTGGTACCGGTGCAGCCGAGGTCCTCGCGCAGCACTTCGAGCAGCGTCCGCTCGGGTGGTACATTGTTCAGGCTGACGAGTTCGCCACGCCGGATGAATCGGATCGTCCTGGTTTCCATGCGTTCAGTATGGGTCAATTCTGGAGAGAGGTTAGGGGCAACCCTGATTCCTCGCATACGGTCCGGCGTATGGACCGGATGCGTTCAAAGGTATGAGAGACCAGGCGCTTTTCGACAAGATCGACCTCCACTTGATCCGGGTCTTGCACACGGTGCTCACCGAACGCAGCGTCTCGCGGGCGGCTCTCCGGCTGGGCATGCACCAGCCAGCGGTCTCGACGGCCTTGAAGCGCCTGCGCGAGCTGGCCGGCGACCCCCTGCTGGTGCGTTCGGGCGCTGCCATGGTGCCCACCGATGCCGGCTTGCGCATGATCGAACCCAGCGCAAGCATTCTTCGTGCCGCCGAAATGCTGTTCTCCGGCGCTCGCGGCTTCGAGCCCCGGTCGGCCGCGCTGGCCTTCCGCGTCGCCGCCGCCGACTACCTGGACCCGCATTTCCTGCCACAGCTGGTGGCCCGCATCAAGGCCGAGGCGCCGCGCTGCCAGGTCGAGATCCACCCGCTGAGCGCGGCTTCGGACTACCGCGAACACCTGGCGGGGGGCAGCCTGGACGTGGTGGTGGGCAACTGGCTGAAGCCACCGGACGACCTGCACCTGGGCCAGCTGTTCGCCGACGACATCGTCTGCCTGGTGGCACGCGACCATCCGGCGGCGCGGCGCGGCTGGACCCCCGACGAGTGGCTGGCGGCGGAGCACATCGCCCCCACGCCCACGCACCCGGGCGCGCGCGGCGTGATCGACGAATTCCTGGAGGCCCGCGGCATGCGTCGTAACATCACGGCCCGCTGCCCGCATTTCGGGCTCATTCCGCGCATGGTGGCATCGAGCTTGCTCGTGCTGACCACCGGGCGCCAGTTCTGCGAACGCTACACCGATGCGCTGCCCGTGGCGGTGCTGCCGTGCCCGGTCGACTTCCCGCGGCTGGTCTACTACCAGCTGTGGCACGAACGCGCACATGCGTCGGCGTCCGGCCGCTGGCTGCGCGAGCGCGTGCGCGCGGTGGCGGCGGGATTGAAATAGGAGACCAAGCGAGTGAGCGTACCCAGACTCCAGTTGGCGCACATCACCAAGCGCTATCCAGCGGTGGTGGCCAACAGTGACGTTTCGCTGACGGTGCAGCCGGGCGAGACGCACGCCGTGCTGGGCGAGAACGGCGCCGGCAAGTCGACGCTGATGAAGATCATCTACGGCGCGGTGAAGCCCGACGAGGGCAGCATGCTGTTCGACGGCCAGCCGGTGCACATCCGCAACCCGCAGGAGGCGCGGGCGCTGGGCATCAGCATGGTGTTCCAGCACTTCAGCCTGTTCGACACGCTGACGGTCGCGGAGAACGTCTGGCTGGGGCTGGACCGGTCGCACAAGCTGCAGGAGGTCACCCGCAGCATCAGCGTCAAGGCGAGCGAGTACGGCCTGGACGTCGACCCGTCGCGGCCGGTGCACACGCTGTCGGTGGGCGAGATGCAGCGGGTGGAGATCATCCGCGCGCTGCTGACCAATCCCAAGCTGCTGATCCTGGACGAGCCGACCTCGGTGCTGACGCCGCAGGCGGTGGAGAAGCTGTTCGTGGTGCTCAGGAAGCTGGCCTCGGAGGGGTGCAGCATCCTCTACATCAGCCACAAGCTGCACGAGATCCGCGAGTTGTGCACGGCCTGCACGGTGCTGCGCGGCGGCCGCGTGACGGGCGTGACCGACCCGCGGCGCGAGAGCAACGCTTCGCTGTCGCGCATGATGATCGGGGCCGAGCCGCCGCAGCTGGAACACCACGACCGCACGCCGGGCGAGGTGGTGCTGCGGGTGGACGGCCTGTCGCTGCCGCGCGAGGACCAGTTCGGCGTCGACCTCGAGGACATCGCGCTGGCGGTGCGCGCGGGCGAGGTGGTGGGCATCGCCGGCGTCTCGGGCAACGGCCAGCGCGAGCTGCTGTATGCCCTGTCCGGCGAGGACACG
>JAEZKX010000435.1 GCA_023436025.1 Pseudomonadota bacterium
GTCTGGAGTGAAGTACAGGTTGTACACGTCCTGCACGGCGACGGGCGAGCCGGGGACGCCCGTCCTCGGGTCGATCGGGATGACTCCGCCGCCGGGGACGCGGTCCGAGGTGACGTAGAGCGTGCGCAGGTCGGGTCCGCCGAAACACGGCATGGTGGGGCAGCGCACCGGCAGCGGCAGCTGCGCGGCGATGCGGCCGTCCGGCGCGATGCGCAGCAGCCGGCCGCCTTCGTACATCGCGCACCAGTAATGGCCCTCGGCGTCGACCGCCGCGCCGTCGGGGCGGCCGCCGTAGCCGGGATCGCCCGGCTGCCAGCCCGCGGGCTTGGCCGGGAACTGCGCGAACACGCGGTGGCGCCGCATCACGTTGGCGACCGGCTCCCAGTCCCAGGCCTGGATGGCGTGGCTGGGCGTGTCGGCCCAGTACAGGGTGTCGGCCTTCGGCGCGAACGCCAGCCCGTTGCCGGTGGTGGCGTTGTGCGCCTTGAGCTGCACGATGGCCTTGCCGCCGGTGACGCCCGGCCGCGCGTCCAGGCAGTAGAGGTCGGCCTTGCGGGCATCGCGCGGCTCGTAGATGGTGCTGGCCCAGAAGCGCCCGAGCACGTCGGCCTTGCCGTCGTTGAAGCGGGTGTGCTCGCCGTGGCGGAACAGCGCCAGCGGCACCAGTTCTTCCTCCCAATCGTGCGCCCGGTAGATGCCGTCGCGCAGCCCCAACACCAGGCCGCCGCGCGCTGCCGGGGCGATGCAGCCCGGCTCCTGCGGCAGTTGCCACTGCTCGTGGCGGCCGCTGGCCGGGTGCCAGCGCTGCACGCGGCGCGCCGGGATGTCGACCCAGTAGAGGCGCTCTTCCGCGGGATGCCAGAAGGGCGATTCACCGGTGCCGTCGCGGCCGGCCACCGCCACCTGCCAGGCGGGCGTCATGCGGGCTCCACCGCGATCTCCATCTGCGCCAGCATGCTCTCGCCGGGCTGCAGCACGCGCAAGCCGAGGTCCGGTGCCGCCGCGCCAGCGGCCACCAGCTGCAGCGCGTTGTTGACATGGCTGACCGGCTCGATGGCGATGAAGTCGCGGCCGGGTTGGGTGAAGGTGACCAGCCGGCCCAGGTCGGACTGCAGGCGCACCCGCAGCTGGTCGTCGTGCAGCAAGGCCACGCCGTCCCAGCCGTCGAAACAGTGGTCGACGTCGAGCCCGGCGCAGTCGGCGTCGATGCCGCTGGACGGCAGGCGCTGCGTCGGCAGCTTGTCCTCGCTCATCTCCCAGCGCCCGCGGGCGGCGAAGGCGAGGCGGCTGGACGGCCGCTTGACGAAGTAGGGATGCCAGCCGAGTCCGGCCGGCGCCGGCTGGCCCGACTGGTTGGTCATGGCCAGCACGGTCTCCAGGCGGCCGGGGCGCAGGCGGAAGGTCTGCGAGCAGTCGAAAGCAAAGGGCCAGGAGGCGTCGGGGCGGTGCTCGTAGGCCAGCATGGCGGAGTCGGCGTCCGCCTCCAGCACCGTCCAGGGCCGCTGCCAGCCGACGCCATGGATCGCGTGCGGCTCGTCGCCGTTGTTGCGCACCAGCGGATGCTGCGTGCCCTGCCAGACCAGGCGCGCCTGGCCGATGCGGTTGGAAAAGGGCACCAGCGGATAGCAGCCGGACAGGCGGCTGTTGGACAGTTGCGCCGCCGGCGTAGACCGCAGCACCGGAAGGTCGTCCAGCCACAGGCCCGCGATGCAGCCGCCGAGATCGGGGACCAGCTCGCAGCGCAGGCGGCCGGCTTGGAGTTCGATCATCTTGTCTCCTGCCGTTTCGGGACATTGTGCAGGAGTGGGGCGCCGCAGCCAAAAAAAGCGGCCCGCCGAAGCGGGCCGAACATCCAAAGGAGACTCTTGCAGTTCAAAACCAGGTGCCGCGGCGTGCCACCACGGCGCCGGAACGATCAGCGGTTGTAGGCGGTTTCGCCGTGGCTGCTGATGTCGAGGCCTTCGCGCTCCTCTTCCTCGGTGACCCGCAGGCCGACCAGGAGGTCGACCACCTTGTAGGCGATGAAGGAAACCACGCCGGACCAGACGATGGTGAAGATCACGCTCTTGAACTGGATCCAGACCTGGCTGCCCATGCTGAAGGTGTCGGGGCTCAGGCCGCCCGTGCCGCCCAGGCTCTGCGCGGCGAAGACACCGGTCAGCAGCGCGCCGACGATGCCGCCCACGCCGTGGACGCCGAACACGTCGAAGGAGTCGTCCGCGCCCAGCATGCGCTTGAGCCCACCGACGCCCCACAGGCAGACCAGGCCGGCGACCAGGCCGATCACGATGGAGCCCATCGGGCCGACGAAGCCGGCGGCCGGGGTGACGGCCACCAGGCCGGCGACGGCGCCGGAGGCGGCACCCAGCATGGAGCCCTTGCCCTTGGACAGCGCCTCGCCGGCGATCCAGGCCAGCGTGGCGGCCGAGGTGGCCAGCACGGTGTTGACGAAGGCCAGGCCCGCGCCGGCATTGGCGGCGCCGGCGGAACCGGCGTTGAAGCCGAACCAGCCCACCCACAGCAGCGAGGCACCGACCATGGTCAGCGTCAGCGAGTGCGGAACGAAGGGTTCCTTGCCGTAGCCGATGCGCTTGCCCACCACATAGGCGCCCACCAGGCCGGCGATACCGGCGTTGATGTGCACCACGGTGCCGCCCGCGAAGTCGAGCGCGCCGTCGGCCGCCAGCAGGCCGCCGCCCCACACGATGTGGGCCATGGGCACGTAGGCGAAGGTGAAGAACAGCACCGAGAACAGCAGCACGGCGGCGAACTTGATGCGCTCGGCGAAGGCGCCGACGATCAGCGCCGTGGTGATGGCCGCGAAGGTGCCCTGGAACGCCACGAAGACGTACTCGGGGATGGTCGTCAGCGCGCCGAAGGTCTCCTGCGTCACGCCCGACAGGAAGATCTTGTCGAAGCCGCCGAAGAACCTGCCTTCGCCCGAGAACGCCAGGCTGTAGCCGTAGATGGCCCACAGGATGCTGATCAGGGAGAACACCACGAACACCTGCATCAGCACCGACAGCATGTTCTTGGCACGCGTCAAGCCGCCGTAGAACAGGGCCAGGCCGGGGATGGTCATCAGGATCACCAGCATGGTGGAGGTCATCATCCAGGCGGTGTCGCCGGAGTCGACCTTGTTCGGCGCGGCCTCGGCTGCGGGCGCGCTGGCGGCGGCCGCC
>JAEZKX010000271.1 GCA_023436025.1 Pseudomonadota bacterium
GCCCTGGCGCAGGCGCTGCCGCTGGGAGGGCCGGCCGGCACGGTCGCCGTCTGCGCGGCCGGCGCCGCGCTCGGCGCCGCCTGGATCCTGCTGGCCGGCGCCCTGCGCCAGTGGCGCGGGGTCAACGAGACCATCAGCAGCCTGCTGCTGGCCTATGTCGCCATCGGCCTGTTCAAGCACCTGGTCGAGGGGCCGCTGCGCGATCCGGCCAGCCTGAACAAGCCCTCCACCCACGCCCTGGGCGAGAGCCTTCGCATCGCCGGCATCGGCGGCTCCGACGTGCACTGGGGCCTGGCCGTCGGCGTGCTCGCCTGCCTGGGCGCGGCGCTGTGGCTGCGCTGGACGCCGGCGGGCTTCGCCCTACGGGTGGTGGGCGGCAACCCGCGCGCGGCGCAGCTGGTGGGCCTGCCCGCATCGCGCCTGGTTCTGCTGGCCTGCGCGCTGGGCGGCGCCGCGGCGGGCCTGGCCGGCGCCATCGAAGTGGCGGCGGTGCACACCAGCGCGAATGCGTCGCTGATCGCCGGCTACGGCTACACCGGCATCCTGGTGGCCTTCATCGCGCGCCACCGGCCGCTGGCGGTGATTCCCGTGGCCATCCTGTTCGGCGGTTTCGGCGCCGCGGGCTCGCTGCTGCAGCGGCGCCTGGGCCTGCCCGATGCGTCGGTGCTGGTGCTGCAAGGCATCGCCTTCGTCCTGATCCTGGCCAGCGAAGTGCTGCGCGAGGCCGACTGGAAAGCCTGGCTGGCGCGCCTGCGCCGCCCTGGGCCCTTCCCCCCGGTGCCGCTGCCGGCGGCGGCGGACCAGGCATGAGCGGCGACCAGCTCCTGGCCCTGGTGGCGGCCATCCTCGGCGGCGCGCTGCGGGTGGGCGCGCCCTTCCTGTTCGTGAGCCTGGGCGAATGCATCACCGAGAAGGCCGGGCGCATCAACCTGGGACTGGAAGGCGTGCTGGTGCTGTCCGCCATGGCGGCCTTCGGCGGCAGCTACCTGGGCGGCAGTGCCTGGATCGGCGTGCTGGCGGCCATGGCGGCCGGTGCCCTGCTGGCCGCGCTGCATGGCGTGCTGTGTTCCTTGCCGCGGGTGAACGACATCGCCACCGGCATCGCGCTCATGCTGCTGGGCACCGGGCTGGCGTTCTACCTGGGCAAGCCCCTGATCCAGCCCCAGGCGCCACAGCTGCAGCCGCTGGAGCTGGGCGCCTGGGCCACATTGCCGGCGCTGAAGGCGGCCTTGCAGGTCAACCCGCTGGTGCCGCTGGGCCTGGCGCTGGCGGCGGGCCTGTGGTGGGCCTTCGCCAACACGCGCCCCGGCCTGCTGGTGCGCATGGCGGGCGATTCGGCCGATGCGACGCGGGCGCTCGGTTACTCGGTGCCAGCCATCCGCATCGCCGCCACCATGGCCGGCGGCATGGTGGCCGGACTCGGCGGCGCCTGCCTCACGCTGTTCTACCCCGGCAGCTGGAACGAGGGCATCTCCAGCGGCCAGGGCCTGATCGCGGTGGCGCTGGTGATCTTCGCGCGCTGGAGCCCGTTGCGCTGCGTCGTCGCGGCCCTGCTGTTCGGCGGCGCCGGCGCCATGGGACCGGCGCTGCAGTCGCTCGGCATCGGCTGGGGCTACCACCTGTTCAACATCGTGCCGTACGTGCTGACGCTCGCGATCCTGGTCGCGAGCTGCCGGCCCGGACGGCTGGCGGCCGGCGCGCCCGGCGAATTTTCTGCGAGGTGACCATGGGCGGATTGGGCGGACTGAACAAGTCGAAGAACGGCGTGGTGCTGGGGTTGGTGCAGCTGCAGCTGCCGGTGGTGGCCACGCGCGCCGACCTGGCGGCGCAGGCGGCACGCATCTGCGCGCTGGTGGGCAAGGCGCGCCGCAACATGGCGACCATGGACCTGGTGGTCTTCCCCGAGTACGCGCTGCATGGGCTGTCGATGGACACCAACCCCGAGATCATGTGCACGCTGGACGGCCCGGAAGTGGCCGCCTTCCGCGCCGCCTGCATCGAGCACCGCATCTGGGGCTGCTTCTCCATCATGGAGGCCAACCCCGGCGGCAATCCGTACAACAGCGGCATCGTCATCGACGACCAGGGCGAGATCCGCCTGTACTACCGCAAGCTGCATCCCTGGGTGCCGGTGGAGCCCTGGGAGCCGGGCAACCTGGGCGTGCCGGTGTGCGAGGGACCGGGCGAATGCAAGCTGGCGCTCATCATCTGCCACGACGGCATGTTTCCCGAGATGGCCCGCGAGGCCACCTACAAGGGCGCGGAGATCATCATCCGCACCGCCGGCTACACGGCGCCCATCCGCCATGCCTGGAAGATCACCAACCAGGCCAATGCCTTCTGCAACCTGGCCTACACCGCCAACGTCTGCATGTGCGGCAGCGACGGCACCTTCGACAGCATGGGCGAGGGCATGTTCTGCAACTTCGACGGCACGGTGCTGGCCGAAGGCGGCGGCCGGCCCGACGAGATCATCACCTGCGAGCTGCGGCCCGACCTGGTGCGCGAGGCGCGCGCCGGCTGGGGCGTGGAGAACAATCCCTACCAGCTGTACCACCGCGGCTACGTGGCGGTGAAGGGCGGAGCGCAGGACTGTCCCTACACCTACATGCACGACATGGTGGCCGGCCGCTACGCCCTGCCATGGGACGTGCAGGTGACCGACGGCAGCTCCTGCGGCTTCCCGGCGCCGGTGCGCGCCTACGCTGGCGCGCCGCGGCAGGCGGCGCCCGGGCCGGCACGGTGGATCGGCCCGCAGAGGGACCGCGCGACCGGGCTGGAAGAAGGCCTGGAAGCAGGCCGGGAGGTGGCCTGAAATGGAACGCCACATCGCCGCCGATCCCTACCCCTGGCCGTTCGACGGCGACCTGCGGCCCGGCAACACGGCCCTGCTCGTCATCGACATGCAGACCGACTTCTGCGGCGTCGGCGGCTACGTCGACAAGATGGGCTACGACATCGGGCTGACGCGCGCGCCCATCGCGCCGCTGCGCCGGCTGATGGCGGCGATGCGCGCCGCCGGCTACCACGTGATGCACACGCGCGAAGGCCACCGGCCCGACCTGGCCG
>JAEZKX010000016.1 GCA_023436025.1 Pseudomonadota bacterium
CACCAGCGCCGAGCCGGCGCGCCGGGCCGCCGTGCTGGAACTCTGGCTGCCGGTGGCGCGGCTGGCGCTGGCCCTGCTGTGGATCTGGACCGGCGTGGTGTCGCTGGGCCTCTACCCCGTGGCCGACAGCTACGGCCTGCTGGCGCGGGTGGGCCTGCATGGCGCGCTGGCGACCATCGCGCTCTACGGCGCGGCCCTGCTCGACCTGCTGCTGGGCGTGCTGACGCTGGCCGCGCCCGCGCGCTGGCGGCGGCCGGTGTGGCTGGCGCAGGTGGCCCTGATCGCCGGCTACACCGTGCTCATCACCGCGTTCCTGCCGGAGTACTGGCTGCATCCCTACGGCCCCATCTCCAAGAACCTGCCTATCGTCGCGCTCATCGCCCTGCTGTGGGCGCTGGAGCCGCCCGCGCGGCGGGAAGAACGCGCCTGATGGACTACCTCACCCTCAAGTGGATCCATATCCTGTCGTCGACCATCCTGTTCGGCGCGGGCGTGGGTTCGGCCTTCCACCTGTTCGCGGCCAGCCTGCGGCGGCGCATCGGCGGCGTGGCCGGCGCCGCGCGCAATGTCGTGGTCGCCGACTGGATGCTGACCACGCCGACGGCCATCCTGCAGCCGCTCACCGGCATTGCGCTGGTGCACCAGCTGGGCATCCCGCTGTCGACGCCCTGGGTGGCCTGGTCGATCGGCCTGTATGCCGTGGCCATCGCCTGCTGGCTGCCGGTGCTGCTGATCCAGATCCGCATGCGCAACCTGGCCGACGCCGCCGAGCGCGCCGGCGCGCCCCTGCCTGCCGCCTACGACCGCCTGTTCCACCTGTGGACCGCCCTGGGGGTGGCCGCCTTCTTCGCCTTCCTGCTGGTGTTCTGGCTGATGGTGGCCAAGCGCCTGCCCTGGGATTGAAACCGCCATGGACGACGACCAGCTCCTCGACTGCATCATCATCGGCGGCGGTGCCGCGGGCCTGATGGCCGCCGTCTACTTCGGCCGCTACCGCCGGCGCGTGGTGGTGCTCGACGCCGGCGGCAGCCGCCTGGCCTGGATCCCGAAGAGCCGCAACGTGCCCGGCTTTCCCGATGGCATCGAGGGCCCCGCGCTGTGGCAGCGCATGCAGCAGCATGCGGCCCACTACGGCGTGCCGGTGGTGCGCACCGAGGTCGCCTCGCTGGAGCGCGCGGCGGACGGCAGCTTCACCGCGCGCAGTGCCGAAGGCACTTGGCGCGGCCGCTTCGCCATCCTGGCCACCGGCGCGGTCGACGTCGCCCCCGAGATCGAAGGCCTGGACGAAGCCCTGCGCGGCGGCCGGGTGCGTTACTGCCCGGTGTGCGACGGCTTCGAAACCCAGGGCCAGCGGGTGGCGGTGCTGGGCAAGACGGGCCACGGCCTGCGCGAATCGCTGTTCATCTCCGGCTTCGGCAACGAGGTGACCTGGCTGGCCATGGCGACCAAGAACGAGATGGAGCGGCCCGATCTGGCGCAGCTGCGCGAGGCCGGGGTGCGGGTGGCCGACAGCACGCCGCGGCTGATCGACTGCACCGGCGCGCAGGGCGTGCGCGTGGAGCTGCACAACGGCCAGGTGCTGGAATTCGACACCTTGTACCCAGCGCTGGGACTGGAGCACGCCTGCGGCCTGGCCTGCGCGCTGGGCGCCGACGTGGCGCCGGACGGCCAGCTGCGGGTGGACGACCACCAGCAGACCAGCGTCGACGGCCTCTACGCCGCCGGCGACGTCTCGGTGGACCTCAACCAGATCAGCGTGGCGGTCGGCCATGCCGCCATCGCCGCGACGGCCATCCACAACCGGCTGTAGCATGGGGGCTCAGCCGCGAGGAGGCCCTCCGTGAAGATCGTCCGCGTCGAGCCCTTCATCCTGCACGTGCCGGTCACCGGCGCGCAGATCGCCGACAGCACGCACAGCCTCACGCACTGGGGCGTGGTGGGCGCGCGCATCGACACCGACGATGGCCTGAGCGGCTACGGTTTCACCGGCACCCATGCCCATCTGCCGGGCGACCAGCTCATCACCCGCTGCATCGCCACCTGCCATGCGCCGCTGCTGCTGGACGAAGACCCGCGCGACGTGCAGCGCCTGTGGCTCAAGCTCGCGCGCAACCCCGCCCTGCAGTGGATCGGGCGCGCCGGCATCACCACGCTGTCGCATGCCGCCATCGATGTCGCGCTGTGGGACCTGAAGGCCAAGGCGCAGGGCCTGCCGCTGTGGCAGCTGCTGGGCGGCCAGGTGCGCGACAAGGTCCGGGCGTACAACACCGACATCGGCTGGCTGTCCATCGCCGACGACCTGCTGGTGCAGGGCGCGCTGCGCGCCGTGAACCAGGGCTTCACCGGCATCAAGATCAAGGTCGGGTCCACCGTCGAGCGCGACCTGCGCCGGCTGGAGGCGGTGCGCGAGGCGGTGGGCCCGGACGTCACGGTGGCCATCGACGGTAACGGCAAGTGGGACCTGGCGACCTGCCTGCGCTTTTGCCGCGGCGCCGAGCCCTTCGACGTGTTCTGGTTCGAGGAGCCGCTCTGGTACGACGACGTCAAGGGCCATGCGCAACTGGCGCGCGCCACCCGCATCCCGGTGGCGCTGGGCGAACAGCTCTACACGCAGGACGCCTTCGCCGAGTTCTTCCACCAGCAGGCGCTGCACTGGGCCCAGCCCGACGTCACGCGCATGGGCGGGCTCACCGAGGTGCTGCGGGTGTGCGAGGCGGCCCATGCCCACCGGCTGCCGGTGGCGCCGCACGCGGGTGACATGAGCCAGGTCCACGTGCACCTGAGCTACACGCATCCGGCCTGCCAGGTGCTGGAGTACATCCCCTGGATCAAGGACTGCTTCACCGACCCGGCCGAGGTGGTGGACGGGTGCTTCCGCCTGCCGCGCGAACCGGGGGCGGGCACCACGCCGACGCCGGCGGCCTGGGAGCGCTTCCGCCAGGCCGTGGCCTGAGGGCGACCGTCGCCGCGCGACCGCATCATTCGACGATGAGCGCTCCCCGCTCCCGCAGCAGTTCGCGCAGGATGGAACGGTGGCAGCGGGCCTCGTCCTTGCAGTAGCAGCCCACCGAGAAGGCCGTCTGGTGCGACAGCGCGGCCAGCAGGTCGAGCACCCGGCTGGCGTCGGGCGCCTTCATCTCGGCCAGGTAGTGGCGGCGAAAGGCCGCCCACGCGCGCTCGCTCGCCGCCGCCAGGCCTTCGCTCACCACGCCGGCGCTGGGCGCCAGGGTGGGCAGCCAGACGTCGTAGAAATCGCGCCGGGCGAAATCCTCTTTCTTCACGCCGCGCGGCGGCCTGCGCACCGTGCCGATGCGCAGGCCCTCGTCGGCGGCGCGCGGGCTGCCCAGCTGCACGATGCGCACGGCCATGGAACGCTCCCCTAGTGTGAGGCGCCGCCGCGTGGCGCGGCCGGCGTGATGTCGGTGACCACGCGCGCATAGCGCTGCCTGCTCCAGTAGGCGGACGCCCAATCGAGCAGCACCACCAGTCGGTTGCGGAAGCCGATCAGGAAGTAGATGTGGGCGAACAGCCAGAACAGCCAGGCGAAGAAGCCGCTGAAGCGCACCGGGCCGATCGGCGAGGTGAGGTCGACCACCGCCGAGTTGCGGCCGATGGTCGCCAGGTTGCCGTAATCGCGGTAGCGGAAGGGCCGGGTCGGCGCGCCGCGCAGGCGCCGCTGGAGGTTGTCGGCGGCGCAGCGGCCCATCTGCTTGGCCGCCGGCGACACGCCCGGCACCGTCCGCGGCGCGGCGCCCGGCACGTGGCTCTGCGCCGCCGCCAGGTCGCCGATGACGCTGATTTCCGGATGGCCGGGCAGGCTCAGGTCGGGCTGCACCACCATGCGGCCGGCGCGGTCGGTCTCGGCGCCGGTCGATTCCGCCAGTTGCCGGCCGAGCGGCGAGGCCGCCACGCCCGCCGCCCAGACGATGCACTTGGCGTGGACCCGGTAGGGCGGCTGGTCGCCGCCGGGCTGCACCTGCAGGCCGTCGGCATCGATGGCGGTCACGCGCGCGTTCACGCGCACCTGCACGCCCAGCTTCTCCAGTTGCCTCTGCGCGCTCGCGCTCAGCGACTCGGGCATGGCCTGCAGCACGCGCGGGCCGCCTTCCAGCAGCAGGATGGACGCGCGCGCCGGGTCGATGCGGCGGAACTCGCCGGGCAGGGTGTGGCGGGCGATCTCGGCCAGCGTGCCGGCCATCTCGACGCCGGTGGGGCCGCCGCCGATCACCACGAAGGTGAGCCAGGCCTGGCGCCGCTGCGCATCGGGCTCCTGCTCGGCGGCCTCGAAGGCCAGCAGGATGCGGCGGCGGATCTCGAAGGCGTCATCCAGGGTCTTCAGGCCCGGTGCACGGGTCGCCCATTCGTCGCGTCCGAAGTAGCTGTGGGTGGCGCCGGCCGCCACGATCAGGTGGTCGTACGGCAGCACCGTGCCGCCGCTCATGCGGGCGTGGCGCTGCCGGGCGTCGATGGCGACCACTTCGCCGAGCAGGGTGGTGACGTTGGGCTGGTCGCGGAACAGGAAACGCACCGGCGCGGCGATGGCCGGGGCCGAGAGCCCGGCCGTGGCCACCTGGTAGAGCAGAGGCTGGAACAGGTGGTGGTTGGCACGATCCACCAGCGTGATGTCCACCGGGGCGTGGCGCAGGGCCCGGGCGGCTTCGAGGCCGCCGAATCCGCAGCCGATGATGAGCACCCGGGGCCGCGCGGCGGGTGGGTTGTCGGTCGCGTCCGGCATGCGGCCATTATCCGGTCGTGCGTGTGGCCGCGGGGCATCGCACAATCCCGCGCATGCCGTCCTTCCTGCGCCTGTCCGTCCTCGACCAGTCCGTGGCCCGCATGGGCCGGCCGCAGGACGAATCCATCCGCGACACCGTGGCCCTCGCCGAGCGCTGCGAGGCGCTCGGCTACGAGCGCTTCTGGCTGAGCGAGCACCACAGCCTGCCCACCATCGTCGGCACCGCCCCCGAGGTGCTGATGGCCGCCATCGCCGTGCGCACACGCCGCATCCGCATCGGCAGCGCCGGTGTGATGCTGCCGCACTATTCGCCTTTCAAGGTGGCCGAGCAGTTCCGCGTGCTGGACGCGCTGGCGCCCGGCCGCATCGACCTGGGCGTGGGCCGCGCGCCCGGCAGCGACCACCGCACGGCGCGCCTGCTCAATCCCGATCCGCGCGCGGCGGAGCACTTTCCGCAGCAGGTGCGCGAGCTGCATGCCTGGGTGACCGGCGAGGCGATGCCCGATGGACATCCGGGGCACGGCATCCAGGCCCTGCCCATGGGCGCGACGGCGCCGCAGCTGTGGATGCTGGGCAGCTCCGGCTATGGCGCCCAGCTGGCGGCCCATTTCGGCATGCCCTATGCCTTCGCGCACTTCATCACCGACGGCGAAGGCTGCGCCGAAGCGCTGGAGCTGTACCGCCGCCAGTTCCAACCCGGACTGTTGGAACGGCCGCAGGCGGCGGTGTGCGTGTGGGCCCTGGCCGCCGACACCGAGGACGAGGCCTGGCACCTGTTTGCGAGCCGTGAACGCGCCCGGGTCGACCGCCAGGGCGGCCGCTTCGGCCCGCTGCTGCCGCCGCAACAGGCGCAGCGGCCCTGGACCGAAGCGGAGGAGGCCTACCGGCGCGCGCTGCGCGCCAAGGCGATGGTGGGGACGGGGCCGCAGGTGATGGAGAGGCTGCGCGCGCTGGCCGCGCAGCTGCAGGTGGAGGAGCTGGTGGTGATCACCTGGACCTGGGACCCGCTGGCCCAGCGCCGTTCCTACGAGTTGCTGGCCGGCGCGCTCTGAGCCGCGCAGCACGACGCGCTCAGTCGTTCTCCAGCCCCAGCGCCCAGGCGACGATCTCGCGCAACTGCGCGGTGGTGGCGCTCTTCGACACCGCCGGATGGTCGCCGAACACGCCTTCCAGCTCCGGCGCCTCTTCGGGCGAGACCAGCGCGGTGAGGTAGACCAGCGGGATACGCGCCGTGCGGGTGTCCTGCGACAAGGCATAGGCCACTTCGTCGCCCTGCATGCCCGGCATGTTGATGTCGCAGAGGATGACACCGGGCCGGATCTGCGCCGCCTGTTCCACGGCGCGCGCCGGGTCGTCCAGCCCGACCACGCGGAAATCGCTGCCCAGGCGGCCGGCGATGGCCCAGGCCACCGCCTCGTCATCGTCGATGACGAGCACGCAGGGCTTGGCGGTCTCGGGGTCGGGCAGCGCTCGCATGGGGTGGGCCGGATCATACGGCCGCGGCGAGCCCATGGATGAGCGGCCGTGCGCCGTTTTGGGGGCTGCACATTGCGGGCAGAAAGAGGCGGCTGTCGGTCTGGTCCCACACGACGCAGGGCATGTCCTCCAGCCGGCACGCCGTTGTTCCTACAGCGCCTGCCGTAGGGGCTGGGTAGAACCACAGCCGTATGCCAAGCGCCTCGTCCCGCGTCCGTCGCTCGCCCCCGACTTCGTCCCTCGTCACCGCGCTGGCGGTGGGCGCGGTCACCGTGGCGGCGCTGGCCGCGGCCTGGAGCGGCTGGCTGGACCAGGATGCGGGCGAACGGCCTTCCGTGCAGGAAACGGTGCACATCGTCCAGGCGCCTTCCAGCACCCCCTGAGCCATGCACACCGCCGCTCGCTGCGCATTCGCCGCGCTGGCCTGGCCCGTCGTCGCTGCGGCGCAGCAGCCGCCGGACAGCCCGCATGTCAACCTCACGGCCGGCGGGCCGCTGCGCCCCGGCGTCTACGGGCGCATCGAGGTGCGCGGCGCGCCGCCGCCGCTGATCTACGCGCGGCCGACCGTGGCCGGCAAGGTGCTGGTCCCGGCCGACGCGCGCCCGGTCTTCCTCTACGTGCCGCCCGGCCAGGTGCGCAGGTGGCAGCAGCACTGCGCGCGCTGGTCCGCCTGCGACGAGCCGGTGTTGTTCGTGCGCATGGACGAGAGCCCCAGCCGCTGGGGTCGCTGGCGGCATCTGCGCGAGCAGGTCGCGCTGCAGGACGGCCGTGCGCCTTGAACGGCCGGGCCCGCGCACCATCCGGCCCGATCGCCCGCCCTGTGCTGTAATGGACCGGCAGGGGACGACGACCGTCGTGCGCGGCGCGGTTTGCAGTGGAGGGGGCCCGTCGCAACTCAGGAGACAAGAAGCCATGTCCTGGAACCCGATGCCCGCCGCGGCCGAGGCGCCGGCGGCGGCCGCCCGCCGGGCGCTCGCCGAGCGCTTTCGCGACGTGCGGGCCCATACCCTTGCGCTGGCGGCGCCCTTGTCCGCCGAAGACCAGTGCGTCCAGTCGATGCCCGACGCCAGCCCGACCAAGTGGCACCTGGCGCACACCACCTGGTTCTTCGAGGCAGTGGTCCTGCAGCCGCACCTCGCAGGCCACGAACCCTTCGACCGCCGCTTCTTCCATCTCTTCAACTCCTATTACGAGTCGCTCGGCTCGCGCCATCCGCGTCCGCGCCGGGGCCTCTTGACCCGGCCGGCGCTGTCCGAGGTCCATGCCTACCGCGCCCACGTGGACGCGGCGGTCGAGCGCCTGTGCGACGAGGCCGATGCCGATGCCTGGGCCACCCTGGAACCCTTGCTGGAGCTGGGCCTGCAGCACGAGCAACAGCACCAGGAACTGCTGCTCACCGACATCCTGCATGCGCTGTCGTGCAACCCCTTGCTGCCGGCCTACCGCAGCGGCGAGGCGCAGCCGCTGCGCCTGGCCACCGGCACGCCGGCGCTGCGCTGGCTGGCCGGCCCCGAGGGCGCGGTGCAGGTGGGTCATGCGGGCGCGTGGTTCGCCTTCGACAACGAGACGCCGCGCCACACGACCTGGCTGCAGCCGTACCGCATCGCCGACCGGCTGGTGACCTGCGGTGAATACGCCGACTTCGTCGCCGACGGCGGCTACCGCAATCCGGCGCTGTGGCTGTCGGATGCGTGGGCGGTGGTGCAGTCCGAGGGCTGGAGCGCGCCGGCCTACTGGATCGCGCCCGGCGACCCGCGCGCGCCGGCGGACCACTGGCAGGTGTTCGGGCTCGATGGCGTGCGTCCGCTCGACCCGGCCGCGCCGGTGAGCCAGCTCAGTTTCTACGAAGCCGCGGCCTACGCGCAGTGGGCCGGCGCGCGCCTGCCCACCGAATTCGAGTGGGAGGCCGCCCACGGCCTGCCGGGCATTCGCCAGATGAGCGGCCTGGTGTGGCAGTGGACGCGCTCGTCCTACGACCCCTATCCCGGCTTCCATCCCTGGGACGGCGCCATCGCCGAGTACAACGGCAAGTTCATGGTGGGCCAGATCGTGCTGCGGGGCGGCAGCGTCGCCACGCCGCCCGGCCATGCACGGCCCACCTACCGCAACTTTTTTCCGCCGGCCGCGCGCTGGCAGTTCAGCGGCCTGCGGCTCGCCAAGGACGGTGCATGATGATCTCCTCCGCGGCGCAAGCCGCCGACGCCGCGGCTGCCGCCCGGACCCCCGCCCGCGGCCCCGCCGACAGCGATTTCGCGCGCGACTTGCTGGCGGCCCTGGCCGCGCGGCCGCGCCACGTCTCGCCCAAGTACTTCTACGACGCCGCCGGCTCGCAGCTGTTCGACCGCATCTGCGAGCTGCCCGAGTACTACCCCACGCGCACCGAACTGGCCATCCTGGCAGCGGCGGCCGGCGAGATCGCGGCGCTGGCAGGGCCGCACGCGGAGATCGTCGAATTCGGCGCAGGCTCGCTGCGCAAGGTGCGGCTGTTGCTGCAGGCCTTCGACGCGCCGGCGCGTTTCGTGCCCATCGACATCTCGGGCGAGCATTTGCGCGAGGCCGCGGCCGGCCTGCGCGCCGAGTTCCCGGGCCTGGAGGTACAGCCGCTGGTGGCCGACTACACGCGCCAGCTCGCGCTGCCGCGCGGTGCCGCGGCGGCGGGTCGCCGCATCGGTTTTTTTCCCGGCTCCACGCTGGGCAACTTCACGCCGCCGGAGGCGCTGTCCTTCCTGGAGCGCGCAGCGGCCGCCTTGCGCGGCGGGGCGCTGCTGATCGGCGTCGACCTGGTGAAGGACCCGCAGGTGCTGCATGCCGCCTACAACGATGCGCAGGGCGTGACGGCGGCCTTCAACCTCAACCTGCTGGCGCGCGCCAACCGCGAGCTGGGCGCGAATTTCGCGCTGGACCAGTTCGCGCACTACGCGTTCTACAGCGTGCCGCAGCAACGCATCGAGATGCACCTGGTGAGCACCGAGCAGCAGGCGGTCACGCTGTGCGGGCAGCGCTTCACGTTCGCCGAGGGCGAGAGCCTGCACACCGAGAACTCGCACAAGTTCACCGTCGACGGCCTGCGCGCGCTGGCGCGTCGCGCAGGCTTCCGCCCGGGGCCGGTCTGGACCGACCCGGCGCGCCTGTTCAGCGTGCACTGGCTGCACGCGCCCCTGTGAGGAAGATCCCATGAAGGCCGTCTGGAAGGACAAGGTCATCGCCGAGAGCGACGACACCGTGGTGGTGGAAGGCAACCACTACTTTCCCGCCGACTCGCTCAAGCGCGAGTACGTCACCTTCAGCAACCACCACACCACCTGCGCCTGGAAGGGCGAGGCGAGCTACTACTCGCTGCTGGTCGACGGCGAGATGAATCCCGACGCCGTCTGGTACTACCCCGATCCCAAGCCGGAAGCGGAAATGGTGAAGGACCGGGTGGCGTTCTGGAAGGGCGTGCAGGTCACCCCCTGAGCGCAGGGCGTGCTGGCGCAGCGGGCGCACCTTCGACGGCCGACCTGGTGCGTTCGCTGCGCGAGCAACCACGGCGGGCCGGCCCCAGCTCCATCAGGTCCATTCCGCCTTCGGTAAGCTCACGTCATGTTGCTGAGCCCCGCCTACACCTATCCCGACCAGCTGGCCGTCGTGCTGCGCCAGCAGGGCTATGCCGTGTTGTCGCCCGCCGGCGTGGCCCAATGGAGCGGCTGCGCGGTGCAGGACCTGGTGGCGCTGGCGCCCTCGTGGGACCGCCTGCCGCCCGACGAATATCTGAAGGACGGCGGCAAGTACCGGCGCCGGCGTCACTCCTGCTTCGTGGCGGACGGAGGCCGCCTCACGCAGGTTGCGCACCGCGCCCACTGGCAGCCGCTGGAATACAACGCGCTGCACGGCGGCATGCAGCGCTGGTTCGCGCCGATGGAGCCGGAGGTGGTGGCGCAGGACGCGTGGCGCTGCCTGCTGCTGGCGCTGGCGCGCGAGGCGAGCACCCTGCGCGGCGCGCAGCCGTGGGCCATCGAGGCGCACCAGTTCCGCATCGACACCGAAGGCGGCATCGGCCGGCCCACGCCCGAAGGCGCGCACCGCGACGGCGTCGACCTGGTGGCGGTGTTCCTGGTCGGCCGCCAGGCCATCAAGGGCGGGGAGACCCGCGTGTTCCAGGCCGACGGTCCGGCCGGCCAGCGCTTCACGCTCACCGAGCCCTGGAGCCTGCTGCTGCTGGACGACACGCGGGTGATCCACGAGACCACGCCGATCCAGCCGGCCGACGGCCCGGGCCACCGCGACACGCTGGTGCTCACCGCGCGCGCCGGCGGCTTCCAGGGCGACTGAGCGGCCGCCCGCCGCCGGCTGCGCGCTCAGCCGCGCACGTCGGCGACCGGCTGTTCGCCGAAGTCCGGCCGTGCCAGGAAGGCCAGCACGCGCCGCGCCGCGTCCTGCGGCGTGGCCAGCCGGCCCTGGTCCTTCAGGCCCTGGAACATGGCGCGGTCGGGGAAGGAGCGGGCATCGGCATTGCGCAGCTGCACCTGCATGTCGGTGTCGATGACGCCGGGCGCCAGCGCGCAGATGCGGGCGCCATTGGGCTTGCCGCGTTCCTCCAGCGCCACGCAGCGGCTGAAGTGGTCCATGCCGGCCTTGGCCGCGCAGTAGGCCGATTGGGCGGCCATCGGATTGCGGCCCAGGCCCGAGGAGATGTTGAGCACGCGCCGTTGCGACGGCCAGGCGGCGGTCGCGCGCAGGAAGGCGGAGGTGAGCAGCATGGGCGCCTCCAGGTCGACGCGCAGCGATTCGCTCAATGCACCGGGCGAGATGTCGCCGAGCGGTGCGATGCGTGGAATCATGCCGGCGTTGTTGATCAGGGTCACGCTGGCCGGCGGATCGCCCGCCAGCGCGGCCAGCCAGGTTTCGAGCCGGGCGGCGGCGGTCTCGGCCCGCGCCAGGTCCTGCGGCCACTGTTCGCAGTCGCGGCCGGCGGCCCGGGCG
>JAEZKX010000111.1 GCA_023436025.1 Pseudomonadota bacterium
CTGTATGGTTTCACCGAGGCCAGCCAGGCCAGCCTGGACCTGGAGCGCTGCGCTGCCGGCGGCGACCTGCGCGAGGTGCAGCGCCGGTGCGCCGTGCTGGAGGCCATGCTGGCGCAGGTGCAGCCGCAGGCGCGCCCGGCGGGCTGAGCGCGCGCATCGGGCGGCCGCGCTCCCGCCCCGGGGCCAGCGATCACGCCGCCATCAGCATCGCTTCGGGCGTGTCGTTGATCGTGGTGCGGCGCAGCTCGCGGCGTTCGGCGATGTCGTAGCGGCGGCCACGGTGCAGCGTGCTGCGGTTGTCCCAGATCACCAGGTCGCCCACCTGCCACTCGTGGCGGTACACGCGCTCGCGCTGGGTCGCGTGTTCCAGCAGGTCCTGCAGGTACATTCGGCTCTCGGCGGTGGGCCAGCCGATGATCTGGCGGGCATGCACGCCGACGAACAGCACCTTGCGGCCGGAGCCCGGATGCGTATCGGCGATCGGCCAGACGGCGGGTGGGATCTCCTTCTTCTGTTCGTCGGTGTAGGCGTCGTCGCCCAGCAGGATGCGCGTGTGCAGCGCATAGTGCTCGGCCTTCAGGTCCTGGATCTCGGCCTTGCGCCGTTCGTCCAGCGTGTCGTAGGCGTCGCGCAGGTCGGCGAACTCGGTGTCGCCGCCCCAGCTGGGCTTGATCACGCAATGCAGCATGGAATAGGCCGCGCGCGGATCCATGAAGGAGCTGTCGCTGTGCCACAGCTGGTTGGCGAAGTTCGACAGGTTCTTGGGCGAGTCGCGCCTGGCCACGTTGCCCTCGGCGTCGACGTTGGAGATGTCGATCAGGCGCTCGTCGCCCAGCCGCTCGGGCCGCTTGAACACGCGCTTGAGGCCGATGTCCAGCGGACCGAAGTGCTTGGCGAAATCGAGCTGCTGCTGCGCGGTGAGCGGCTGGCCGCGGAACACCAGCACGGCGTGCTCGTTCATCGCGCGGTTGATGGCCCGCACGTCGTCGGGCGCCAGGGGCTGGGTCAGGTCGATGCCGCTGGCTTCGGCGACGAAGACGGGGTGGAGGGGTTTCAGTTGCAGGCGCATGCGGTCGTTCATTCGGCTTCGATCTTGGCTTCGGTGACGATGCGGCCCCAGCGCTTCATTTCGGCGGCGAGGAAGGCATCGAACTGTTCGGGCTTGCTGCCGACGATTTCCAGGCCGTATTCCTGCGCGCGGCGGCGCATGTCGGGGCTGGTGAGCGCACGGGCGGTGTCGGCCTGGATCTTCTGCAGCACCGGCTTGGGCGTGCCGGCCGGCGCGACGAAGCCGAGCAGGGCGCCGACTTCGAAGCCGGGGATGGTTTCGGCGACCGTCGGATAGTCGTGGCCGGCCACGCGCTTGCTGCCCATGGTGGCGATCACCTTCATCCGGCCAGCCTGCACATACGGCAGGATGGACAGGAAGGGGTCGACCACCAGGTCGAGGCGGCCGCCCATCAGCTCGGTGTGGGCCGGCGCGCTGCCTTTCATGGCCACGTGCTGCATCTCGAAGCCGGCTTCGCGCTTGAGCAGCTCGGCGCCCAGGTGGGTGGTGCTGCCCGCGCCCGGCGTGCCGTAGTTCAGCTTGCCCGGGTTCTGCCTGGCATAGGCGATCAGCTCCTTCAGGTTGTTGAAGGGCGCGTCGGGCCGGGCCACGATGGCCAGCTGCATGTTGAACAGCTGCGTCACGCCGGTCAGGTCCTTCTGCGTGTCGTAGGGCAGCTTCTTGCGCAGCGTGGGGTTGACCGCGAAGGAGGAATTGACCATGCCGATGGTCTGGCCGTCGGCCGGCGACTTGGCCACGAAGTCGGCGCCGATGACCGTGCCGGCGCCCGGCTTGTAGTCGATCAACACCGTCTGGCCCCAGCTTTCCTGCAGCTTCTGCGCGAGCAGCCGGCCCACGGTATCGGTCGGTCCGCCCGGCGGGAAGGGAATGATCACCTTGACCGGCCCCTTGGGGAAGTCCTGCGCGGCGGCCGGAACGGCGGCGGCAAAGGCGAACGAGGCGGCCAGCAGGCCGGCGGAAAGCTTGATCCAGCGCAAGGTTTGTCTCCGTTGATTGAAATAATGGAACACTGTCCCGGAATGTTAAACGGAACGATCCATAAAATGGAACGCTGTTTCGGCGAAGGGTTATTCCGGTGAGCGACGGGATTGGCAAGGAAGAGGTGAGCGCGCTGGGGCGCGGGTTGGCCCTGCTGCGGGTGGTGGCCGATGCGGGCCAGCCCCTGTCCAACCGTGAACTGGCTGACCGCACCGGCATCCCTAAGGCCACGGTGTCGCGCCTGACGGCCACGCTGCAGGGCGCGGGCTTCCTGCGCCTGTCGGCCGACGAGCGCTTCGCCCTCGGTCCCGCAGCGCTGCACATCGGCAATGCGTACCTGCGCAGCTTCGACTTCCGCGCGCAGGCGCGCCTGCACCTGCAGGCCCTGGCCGATGCCGCCGGTGCCACGGTGCACCTGGGCGTGCGCGACGGCCTGGACATGCTGCTGATCGACACCCTGCGCCCGCGCAGCGCGCTCATCCTCTCGCGCATGGACGTCGGCCTGCGCATGGCCATCGCGACCTCGGCGATGGGCCGCGCCTACCTGGCGGCGCTGCCGGCCGCGGAACAGGGCGCGCTGCTGGACGCAATCCGCGCCGCAAGCGGCGAAAGCTGGCCCCAGGTGCACGACCGCCTGCGCGCCGCGCTTGCCGAACACGAGCGCCAAGGCTTCTGTTCATCCTTCGGCGAGTGGAACCCCGAGATCCACGCGCTTGGCTTCAGCCTGCGCGGGCCGCGCGACGAGGTCTACGGCGTCAGCGTGGGCGGGCCGGCGTTCATCTTGACGCGCGAGTACTTGCTGGAGAAGGTGGCGCCGGAGATGCTGGGGGTGAAGCGGAGGATCGAGGAGGAGGCGGGGTTCTAGGCGTCGATTCCAGCGTCAAGCTGCAGCTAAGCTTCGAGGGCTGACGGCGGAGGACGCCCACCGCCGCGTCTTCTTGAATGACGTAACGGTTCATCCCTGCCCATGCGGGACGCTCACTCGGGGCAACCGAAGAGGGCGGCGAGGGCCGGCTGGAGCAAAGCGTCCATCCCCGCTCACGCGGGGCAACGGATGATCCTCGCGAAATTGCGCGACGGCGACTGGGTCCATCCCCGCTCACGCGGGGCAATGCACTCGTGAACAGGTCGCCCGCCGTCACGCCAGGGTCCATCCCCGCTCACGCGGGGCAACGCCCATCCCGGATCGGTCGGGCGTGGTCCGCTGGGGTCCATCCCCGCTCACGCGGGGCAACGCGGTACACCTTCACCGAGAGCACCACGCCCGAGGGTCCATCCCCGCTCACGCGGGGCAACGCTTGAACATGCTCATATCTCATCTCCTTGGGGGGGCCATCCCCGCTCACGCGGGGCAACGCGCGCGAAGTCGGAGATTGCGGGCGAGGGGCCATCCCCGCTCACGCGGGGCAACGATCGAGAGCAGAACACTCGTCTGAACATGAGTGGGTCCATCCCCGCTCACGCGGGGCAACGAACTTCGAGCGCTCGGATGCTGCGGACGATCAGGGTCCATCCCCGCTCACGCGGGGCAACGGCCTTCCGGCCACGGGGCCTTCAGGGCGGTGACGGTCCATCCCCGCTCACGCGGGGCAACGACGTCGTGGCTGTCGCTGACCTGCGGGTAGAAGGGTCCATCCCCGCTCACGCGGGGCAACGGAACCCACCACCACGATGTCTCCCGCGGGCTGCGGTCCATCCCCGCTCACGCGGGGCAACGAGCTAGACCATATCCGCATGCGTGTGGCGCCTGGGTCCATCCCCGCTCACGCGGGGCAACGCAGGCCGGCAATCTTGCCCATCTGCTCGGCCAGGGTCCATCCCCGCTCACGCGGGGCAACGAGCGACAGGTTGGTCAGGCTGAAGGCGTCGTCGGGTCCATCCCCGCTCACGCGGGGCAACGTCGTGGCCCATCACCAGCGAGGACGAGGCCGGGGGTCCATCCCCGCTCACGCGGGGCAACGTGGGCCAGAAAGTGTCAACGCCGACTGAAATCTGACCCACTTTCCCGCGAGGTCGCCGAAGTAAATCTGACCCACCCGGGCTCATTCACTTCTGCCTCTCGGTCGCACAGGGCGAAGCCCGAAGCGACCGAGAGGCGCTCCCACCGTCAAGCGGCGGGCACCGTCCTCCTTGCCGCTTGGCCGGCTTTGCGCTTGTCCTTTAGCCGGTAGCTCTCGCCGGTGACCTGCACGATGTGGGCGTGGTGCAGCAAGCGGTCGAGCATCGCCGCCGTCAGCGTCTGGTCGTCTGCAAAGGCCGTGGCCCATTGCGTGAATGGCAGGTTGCTGGTCAGCACCATCGAACCGCGCTCGTAGCGCTTGGCCACCAGGTTAAAGAACAGCGTGGCCTCGTCGCGCCCGAACGGCAGGTAGCCGATCTCGTCCACCACCAACAGCTTCGGCCCGAGCACCGCACGATTGAAGTATTCCTTCAGGCGGCCCTGGGCTTTCGCGGCGGCGAGCTGCAGCATCAGGTCGGCCGCGGAGATGAACCGCACCTTGTGTCCCGCCATCACGGCGCGGTGTGCCAGCGCCAGGGCGATATGGGTCTTGCCCACGCCACTTGGGCCGAGCAAGACGACGTTCTCGGCGCGCTCGACGAATGCCAGATGCGCCAGCTCCTGGATCTGCGCCTTGGGCGCACCGCTGCCGGCCGCCCAGTCGAATTGCTCGAGTGTCTTCACCGTCGGCATGGTGGCCAGTTTCATCAGAGTGGAGCGCTTGCGCTGCTCGCGTGCGGCCGATTCGCACTGCAGCAGCTTCTCCACGAAGTCGGCGAAGCTCGCCTCGTCTCGCGCGGCCTGCTGCGCCAAGGCCGGCCATTCCGCCGCCAGGCTGGCCATCTTCAGTTGCTCGCACAGGGCGGCGATGCGTTGATGCTGCAGGTTCAAACCGCCACTCCCAGAAGCTCGTCATAAACGGCCAGCGGGTGCTGCAGGCTCTCGATCGGGATCGCCACGCGCACCGGCAAGGCCGGCTGCGCTTTCAGCGCCGGCGCGGGCAGCATCACTGCCTGTTCCTCGGCCAAGCGCGTGGCCGGCACTGCCTTGGTGGTCGCGTGCACCCGCACGTTGGCGACCTCATCGAGCCAGCGGCGCACATGTGCATTGGCCACCTCCGGCGTGAGCTTCAGTCCGGCAGCCCCCAGGCTGGCTGCCAGCGGCACCAGGAAGCTGCCCTTCAAGTAGCCGTTGAACCGCTCGACCTTGCCCTTGGTCTTGGCCCGGTACGGTCGGCAAAGCCGCGGCGTGAAGCCGCACTCCTCGGCCAGCTCGCGCAGCCCTTCGTTCCAGCGGTGCAGGCCCTCGCCGTAGGCGTCGCGGTCGATGACGACCGTCTTAGGGTTGTCGAACAGCACGTGCTGGGGCACGCCGCCGAAGAAGTCGAATGCCTCGCGCAGACCCTGGCGCAGGGCGTCCAGATCCTCGCTGCGGCCGAACTTCACGTACGTCGCGCGGCTGTAGCCCAGCGTCGCCACGAACGCCACCAGCGGGTCGCGTCCTTTGCGCACCCAGGTGAAGTCGGCCTGCATCTGCTGGCCCGGTTCCGTCTCGAACCGGACCACCGGCTCGGGCGCCACCTGTTTCAGCGGCGCCAGCCAGGCCTTGAGCTGACTGATGCCACCGTCGTAGCCGCGCTCGGCGATCTCCCGCAGCAGCACCGTCGCGGGAATCCACCGCGGCCTGGCTTGTTCGACCCGTTCGGTGAGGTACGCCGTGTACGCGTCCAGCTTTGTCGCCCGCGGCAACCTCGGCCCGTACCGGCTGGCCTCCTGCTCACGCAAGTACCGCCGCACGGTGTTGCGCGAGCAGCCAAGCTGCCTCGCGATCTCCCTGATCCCCTCGCCCCTGCGGGCCATCACACGTATCTCCACTGCTTGCTCCTGGGTCAACATCGACGGCCAAAAGGCCGCCATCGTCGCCCAGGTGGGTCACTTTTACTCCGGCGCAGTGGGTCAGTTTTACATCGGCGCCAACACCCGAGCGCCGGCACCTACGAGGTCTACGCACCCCATGGCCTGGCGGTCCTCTATGCCGGCCTGCTCACGCCCAACCCGCTGACGCCGCACCTGGCCTTGTTCCGCGACAAGGCGGCGTCGTACCGC
>JAEZKX010000130.1 GCA_023436025.1 Pseudomonadota bacterium
GCGGTGCTGGTGGCGGCGCGCCTGCTCACCGGCGTGGCGGAGAGCTTCACCACCACCGGCACGCTGCCCTGGGGCATCGCCCGCGTGGGGCCCGCGCACACCGGCAAGGTGCTGGGCTGGGTCGGCGTGGCGCTGTTCGCCGCCCTGGGCTTCGGCGCGCCCCAGGGCACGGCCCTGTACGACGCCTTCGG
Source organism: Pseudomonadota bacterium (assembly GCA_023436025.1). GTDB lineage: Bacteria > Pseudomonadota > Gammaproteobacteria > Burkholderiales > Burkholderiaceae_C > Ramlibacter. The sequence continues at coordinate 192 of JAEZKX010000130.1, forward strand.
CTTCCGCGGCTTTGCGCTGGCGGTGATCGCCGTGCCGCTGGTGGCGCTGGCCGGGACCACGCTGATCGCGCCGGTGCATCCCAGCGCGGCGCCCCGCCTGCCGTTCACGCGGGTGCTCGGCGTGGTCAGGCTGCCCGGACTGGGCCTGCTGCTGTGCGCGGGCGCCTACGCGATGATCACCGCCTTCATCGTGCTGCTGTTCGCCCAGCGCGGCTGGGCTGGCGGCGCGCTCGGCGTGACCTGCATGGGTGCCGGCTTCATCGTGGCGCGGCTGGTGTTCGGCCACCTGCCCGACCAGATCGGCGGCGCCCGCGTCACGCTGGCCTGCGTGGTGGTGGAAGCCGTCGGCCTGCTGCTGATCTGGGGCGCCCCCATGCCGGCCTTGGCCTGGCTGGGCGCGGCGCTGGCCGGTGGCGGCTACGGCCTGGGCTTCCAGGGCTTCGGCGTCGAAGCCATCAAGCGCGCGCCGCCGCAAAGCCGCGGTTCCGCCATGGGCGCCTACGTCGCCTTCCAGGACATCGCCATGGGACTGGCGCCCCCGCTGGGCGGGGTGCTGGCGCAGGCCGCGGGGCTCGACGCGGTCTATATCGCCGCCGCCGTGATGGCGCTGGGTGCGGCGGCGGTGTCGCTGGCGATGCTGCGCGCCCGCTAGGGCCGGGGAGCGGCAGCGGCGCCTCCGCGTCGCGTCCTCGGCCGGCCCGGTGACCGGCAGCGGAGGCGGAGAACGCCCGCGCCGGCTGTTGTGGCGAAGGTGTCCGACAAGCCGCAGCGGGGGCGCGATTCCAGAATCGCCTTCACTCGTGCAAGGAAGGCCGCGATGCCCACATCACCGCCGGCGCCCACGCGCCACACCCTCGAGCTGCGCATCAATGGCGCGGCGCGGCGCCTGGAGGTGGACAGCTGGACTTCGCTGCTCGACCTGCTGCGCGAACAGCTCGATCTCACCGGCACCAAGAAGGGCTGCGACCACGGCCAGTGCGGCGCCTGCACGGTGCTGGTGGACGGCGTGCGCATCCTGTCGTGCCTGACGCTGGCCGTGATGCGCGACGGCAGCAGCATCACCACGGTGGAAGGCCTGGCGCAGGGCGATCAACTGCATCCGCTGCAGGAAGCCTTCATCGCGCACGATGCCTTCCAGTGCGGCTACTGCACGCCTGGGCAGCTGTGCTCGGCCCAGGGGCTGGCCAACGAAGGAACGGCCCGGACGCTGGACGACGTGCGCGAGCTGATGTCGGGCAACCTGTGCCGCTGCGGCGCCTATCCGCAGATCGTGCAGGCCGTCGCGCAGGTGGTCCTCGGGCCGGGACCACACAAGAGCGAGCGCACGGACAGGGCGATCGTCACCGGGACGGTGCCGGCGTGAGTCCCTTCGCCTACCACGCTGCCACCGACGTGAAGGACGCGCTGGCCCGGGCCGGGCCGCACGACGCCGCCATGCGCGCACCAGGCGAGGCCAGGTTCATCGCCGGCGGCACCAACCTGCTGGACCTGATAAAGGAGAACGTGGCGCGGCCGGCGCGGCTGGTCGACATCAACCGCCTGCCGCTGGCCGCCATCGAGCGCACGCCGGACGGCGGCCTGCGCCTGGGCGCGCTGGCGCGCAATGCCGCCACCGCCCAGCACCCGCTGGTGCGCGAGCACTACCCGCTGCTGTCCAGCGCCATCCTGGCCGGCGCCTCGCCCCAGATCCGCAACATGGCCAGCAACGGCGGCAACCTGCTGCAGCGCACCCGCTGCTACTACTTCTACGACACCGGCACGCCCTGCAACAAGCGCGAACCGGGCAGCGGCTGTCCCGCCATTGAGGCGCTCGCGCGGCAACACGCCATCCTGGGCGCCAGCAGGCACTGCATCGCGACCCATCCCTCCGACATGTGCGTGGCGCTGGCCGCGCTCGACGCCACCGTGCATGTGGTGGGCCCGGACGGCGAGCGCACCATTCCGTTCGCCGATTTCCACCGGCTGCCCGGCGACCGGCCGGAGATCGACACGACGCTGGGCGCCGGCGAACTGATCCTCGCCATCACCCTGCCGGATGCGCAGGCCTTGCGCGCGCACAGCGTCTACCTCAAGCTGCGCGAACGCCTGTCGTATGCCTTCGCGCTGGTGTCGGTGGCGGCCGCGCTCGAACTGGACGGCGGCACCATCCGCGCCGCGCGGCTGGCGCTGGGTGGGGTCGCCCACAAGCCCTGGCGCGACCCGGAGGTGGAGACGCAGCTGGTCGGCCGGCCGGCTGACACGTCTTCCTTCGAGATCGCCGCCGAGGCGCTGCTGGAAGGCGCCGTGCCGCAGGGCGTGGGCGTGGGCAGCAATGCCTTCAAGATTCCGCTGGCGCGGCGCGCCATCGTGCGTGCGCTGCGCGTGGCCACGCGCGGCACGGTCACCAATGCCGGGGACAACATCGCATGAGCGCGGCCTTCGACGACCCGCTGCCGGTGGCACCGGCGGGCACCGGCCACGTGGCCTGCGGCGATGCCATTGCGCGCGTCGACGGCCGCGCCAAGGTGACCGGTGCCGCACGCTATGCCGCCGAACACCCCGCGCCCGACCTGGCCGTCGGCGTGGTGGTCGGCGCCACCATCGCCCGTGGCCGCATCGCGGCATTGCACCTCGAGGCGGCGCGCGCCGTGACCGGCGTGCTCGCCATCCTGTCGCACGAAAACCGGCCGAAGATCCGGAAGCTGGACCTCTTCTACAAGGACATGACGGCGCCGGCCGGCTCGCCCTTCAAGCCCTTCAGCGGCGCGCGCATCCTCTTCAGCGGCCAGCCGGTGGCACTGGTGGTGGCCGAGACGCTCGAGGCGGCGCGCTACGCGGCCGCGCTGGTTGGCATCGACTACGCCGACGAGGAGCCGCACCAGACCAAGCTGCTGGCCCACCTGGACCGCGCGCACCAGCCCAGCCGGGCCAAGGCGGGCTTTTCGCCGCCGCCGAGGCCGCGCGGCGATGCCGATGCCGCCTTCGCTGCCGCGCCGGTGAAAGTCGCCGCCGACTACTACGCCGGCGTCGAGCACCACAACCCGATGGAGATGCACGCCACCACGGTGCTGCGCGCGGCGGACGGTCACCTCACCCTGCACGACAAGACCCAGGGTTCGCAGAACACGCGCTGGTACGTGTCGCACGTGTTCGGCCTGGCCAAGGACAAGGTGACGGTGAAGAATGCCTACGTGGGCGGGGCCTTCGGCTCCGGGCTGCGGCCGCACTACAACGTCACGCTGGCGGTGATGGCGGCGCTGCAGCTCAAGCGCTCGGTGCGCGTGATGCTCACGCGCCAGCAGATGTTCACCATCGGCCACCGGCCCGAGACCTGGCAGCACGTCAAGCTCGCTGCCGAACGCGACGGCATGCTGAAGGCGGTGATCCACGAAGCACGCGCCGAGACGTCGCGGCTGGAGGACCACGTCGAAGTGGTGGTCAACTGGTCAGGGCAGGTCTATCGCTGCGACAACGTGCGGCTGGCGTACCGCCTCGTCGACCTGGACCACTACACGCCCATGGACATGCGCGCGCCGGGCGCCGCCCACGGCATGCATGCGCTCGAAGTGGCGATGGACGAACTGTCGTACGCGCTCGGCATGGATCCTCTGGAACTGCGGCTGAAGAACCATGCCGATCGCGATCCCGCCAGCGGCCTGCCGTATTCCAGCAAGGAACTGAAGGCCTGCTACCGGCAGGCGGCGGAGCACTTCGGCTGGGCACGTCGCCCGCCGCGGCCCCGCAGCATGCGCGAGGGCGACGAGCTGGTCGGCTGGGGCATGGCCACCGGCCAGTGGGACGCCCTGCAGCTGGTGGCGCGCACCCGCGCGGTGCTACATGCCGACGGGCGGCTGCTGGTGGAGAGCGCCGCCAGCGACATCGGCACCGGCACCACCACGGTGATGGCGCAGATCGCCGCCGCGGCCATGGGCCTGCCGATGGAACAGGTGTCTTTTCGCCTCGGCGATTCGAGGTTGCCGGCGGCGCCAGTCGAAGGCGGCTCCTCGCATGTGGCCACCGTCGGCTCAGCGGTGGACGGCGTCTGCGAAAAGCTGCGCAAGCGCCTGTGGAAACTGGCCCGGGCCCGCAGGGAGACGGCCCTGCACGGCGCGAAGTTCGGCGACGTCGAATTCGTCGCGGGCACCATCCGGCGCAAGGGCGATCCGGCTTCGGCGCTGTCGTACACCGGGCTGCTGGCGGCCGCCGGCCTGGAGGCGATCGAGGACAAGTTCCTGCTGCTGCCCAAGTTGCTCGAACAGAAGAAGTTCGCCCGCGCCGTCCATTCGGCGGTCTTCTGCGAGGTGCGGGTGGATGAGGAACTGGGGACCGTGCGGGTGACGCGCGTGGTCAGTGCCATCGCTGCAGGGCGCATCATGAACACGCTGACCGCGCGCAGCCAGGTGATCGGCGGCATCGTCTGGGGCATCAGCCAGGCGCTGCTCGAGGAAACGCACGCCGACCACCGGCTGGGCCGCTTCATGAACCACGACTTGGCGCAATACCACGTGGCGGCGAATGCCGACATCCACGCCATCGACGTGCTCTTCGTCGACGAGGACGACCGTGTCGTCAGCCGCCTGGGCGCCAAGGGCGTGGGCGAGATCGGCATCGTCGGCGTGGCGGCGGCGGTCTGCAACGCCATCTACCACGCCACCGGACGGCGCATCCGCTCGCTGCCGATGAGCTCCGAGAAAGTGATGGCGCCGGCGGCCGGCTGGGCCGCCGGCGACTGCGCCATCGGCATCAACGGCGAGGGCGACGCGCCGCTCACGCAGAAGGAATTCGGCCCATGACGGCCGATGGCGGCTTGGCTCGCCATCGGCGATGCGGTGCCGCGCGTCGACGGCGTGGCCAAGGCGAGCGGACAGGCCCGGCACCAAGGCACCCGGGTCGACCACCGCGCGCCATGAGCCGCGACCTGCGGCACGACCGCCCGCCTTCGCAGGGCTGACGTCCACCCCCGACGAGTTTTTCGTCCCCAAGGACGAGCGCATCGCCAGCCGCCTGGGCGCCAAGGGCCTGGGCGGGATCGGCGGCATCGGAGTCGCCGCCGGCATGTCCAACGCGTTCTTCCACGCCCCCGGACGCCGTCCGCGCAGCCTGCCCATGACGCCGGACCGCCTGATGGTGCCCTGAAACGTCGCGCAAATACAACCAGTCACAAATTTTCCGGACCGGACAACCCTGTGGATGGTTCCGGCACAACCGGCACCTTATCCACACCCATCACGCCCGCGCCGAAGTTCTCCCGCTTTTCGCGACAGCGGCACCAGCCCTCCATGCACAGGGCTGCCCCGTCCGCAGATGCTTGATCCGAAAGGGAAATCCGGCGTTGTTCACAGGCCGGCGCGGCCCTTACTACTACTGCTATTTAGAAACAAGACATTTAGGGGAACGCATGCAGCAAGCCCCGCCGCCGCCCTGGCCGCCAGGCCGTGCGCACGGTGCAAGGCCTCGCGTACAGTCCGCCTCTCACGTCGAAGGAGGCGAAAAAACGAACATGGGCAAGGGGCGGTCAACCGGGCCAGGCCAGCGTGACCAGGTCGAACGGCAGCAGGGGCGGGGGTGCCTTCTGCCGGTCGAGCTGGGCGTTGACCACCATCAGTCCGTCCTGGGTGGCAACGGCCGTGGTGGGGTACTTCAGGCGCGGGTCGCTCTGGCGGTCGATGGCGCGCGCCGAAGTCCAGTCCGGCGCCAGCTGCAGGCGGACGATCTCGTCATCGTGGTTGCGCAGCACGAACAGCTCGGCACCGCGCAGCAGCAGGCCGTCGCCATTGCGCAGGTCGGCGCCAGCCACCGGCACCGGCGTGACCGTGCGGGTGCCGGTATCGATGCGCCAAAGCTGGCCAGTGACCGTCTGGATGGCCAGCAGGATGCGACCGTCGTCGTTGGCCACGATGCCGTTGAGGTTGATCTGGTTGGGCACGTAGCGGATCGGTGTCGCCGTCAGGTCCAGCCAGGGTTCCAGCGTGGCGCCGGGATGACGGCCCCGCAGCAGGATGGGACGAAAGGAGTCGGTGACGTAAACCGAGCCGTCGGCCACCGGCACCAGGTCGTTGACGAAGGCATGCGAGCCTTGCGGGCCCTTGAGGATGGCCAGCGTCGCCCCGTTGGCCAGGTCGATGACGGAGACGGTGTTCTGGGCGCCACCGGCCACCCACAGGCGGTTGCGCGCATCGACCTTCATGCCGAGGGCTGCGGCGCGGCCGAAGGATCCGCCTTCCTGGAACATCTCGGCCTTGGCCGCGCCGGGCGCCAGGCGCCAGATGTGGCCTTCGGTGGCGGAGCCGACGTAGACGTTGCCACGGCTGTCGATGGCAATGCCCTCGGGATAGGCGTTGGCATGCTCGATCACCGCGCGGCCAGTGACGGGTCCGGGTTGGGCCGGCTGGACCAGGCCGCACAGCACGCGGCCGCCGGAGTTGCCCGAGGGATCGGTCTGGAAGTCGTCGGGCTGGGCATGGACGATCAGCGCGCGGCCCATCACCGAGTTCGGGCCGGGCGCCAGGGTCACCTGGGTGTTGAGGTGGCGCAGCATGCCGCGGCCGTCGGGGCCGACCGGGATGTTGGGGTTGTCGCCGGCATGCACTTCGGTGCGCGGGCGGTTCGGCTGGCCGTGGTTGTTCGACATGCCGGGATCGAAGTGCGGCCCGGCGGCGCCGAAGGGCACGATCTGGCCGGTGGCCGCGTCGGGCCCGGGCTGGCAGGCGCCGTTGCGGTGGAAGTGGAAGCCCTTGGGACCGGGCGGCAGGCCCTGGACCTCGATGGCCATCTGCACGCCCTGGCCGGTCTCGGTGAGCAGGACCCGGCCGGCAGGCTGGCCCTGGGCATTCACCAGGCGCACGATGGCGGTGCTCGGTGGCGCCGCAGTGGGCGGGGGCGCAGCGGCTGCCGCAGCGGGGGCCGGGTGCTGATGCGCTTGGTGGGGCGGGGCGCTGCACGCGGTGGCCAGCGCTGCGCAGGCCAGCAGGCAGAGGTGTCGGACGTCCATGGTGCTTTTCTCCTTCAGCGGCCGTAGGTGATGCGGTAGACGACGCCGTTCTGGTCTTCGGCGACCAGCAGCGAACCGTCGGCGTGGACCGCGACGCCGGCCAGGCGGCCGAACTGCGCGGGGCGGGTGGTGCGCGCCTGTTCCTGTGGCGGTGGGTTGGAACCGGCCTGCTGCATGTGCGGGGGTGGCGCGGCCATCAGCCACCCGGTGGCGAAGTCCTCGATGGCCGTGGGTCGGCCATCGGCGCCGAAGCGCACCCGGGCGATGGTGTAGCCACTGGGCTGGGAGCGGTTCCACGAGCCGCGGAAGGCGACAAAGGCATCGTTGCGGTAGTCGGCCGGGAACTGGGTGCCGGTGTAGAAGGCCATGCCGATGGGTGCGGCATGCGCGATGTAGGTCAGCAGCGGCGCCTCGGTGGTCGGGCAGAAGTCGCCCTTGGTGGTGTTGGGCGGATCGTTGAAGACCTGCCGGTCGACTACCTTGTTGCCCCAGCAGAAGGGCCAGCCGTAGTGCTTGTTGGGCAGGATGGCGTTGAGTTCCTCGGGCGGCGTGTCGTCGCCGTGGTAGTCGGAGCCATGGTCGAAGCCGTACAACTGGCGCGTCGCCGGATGCCAGCCGAAGCCGATGGTGTTGCGCAGGCCGCGCGCGTAGACATGGCGGCCTGTGCCATCGGGCTGGGCACGCACGATGGTGGCGTTCTCCGGGTTGGCATCGCGGCAGTCGTTGCAGGTGGAGCCCACCGTGATGTAGAGCAGGCCGTCGGGGCCGAAGCCTAGCGTGCGGTTGGGATGCTGGCCGGCGTCGGGCAGGTCGTCGATGAGGATACGCGGCGTCGACAGGCTGCCGTCGGGCAGGATGTCGGCCACAGCCACCTGGCGGTCCGCCGCCATGTAGAGCTGGCCGCCACGCAATGCCAGGCCGTGCACGTTCTTCAGGTTTTGCACGACCACGCGCTTCTCGTCGACGCGGCCGTCGCGGTTGGTGTCGCGCAGCAGCACCACGTCGCCCTGCTCGCGCCGGCTGGCGTAGACGTCGCCATTGGGCATGGGCTGCAGCCAGCGCACATTGGCCATGTCCTGCGCATAGACGCCAATGCGGAAGCCGGGCGGCAGGCGCAGTTGCGCCAGCATGGATTCCTGGAACTTCACGGGCGACGGTTCCACCACGTGGATCGTCGTCGTGACGGGACCGTCGCCGGGCGGCAATTGGGCCCAGGCCGCGGTGGCGCCGGCCAGCAACGCGGCCAGCAGGGCGGGGCTTGTTTTCATTCTTCGTTTCCCTGGGTTGGAGTTCAGGCTCCACTGTCAGGCTTGGTGCCTCTGCAAGGTTGTCCGGATTCCCCGTCGCCGCGTAGGTGCGTCCTTGCGCCGGGCTGGCTACCATGGGCGGATGGACGTCCATGTGATGCGCCTGCGGCCGGGCCAGGACCTGCGTGCCACGCTGGAGGCGCAGGCGCGCCACCGCCAATGGCAGGCGGCCTGCGTGCTGTCGGGCATCGGCAGCTTCACGCGCGCGGTACTGCGCTATGCCGACCGCGACCAGGGCACGCTGCTGGCCGGCCCGCTGGAACTGCTGTCGCTGGCCGGCACCCTGTCGATGGAGGGCGTGCATCTGCATGCGAGCGTCGCCGATGGCGAGGGCGCGGTGCGCGGCGGCCACGTTCTGGCCGGCTGCGAGGTACGCACCACGGCGGAACTCGTGGTGGGCGTGTTGGACGGCTGGTCGTTCCAGCGAACGATGGATCCGGCGACAGGCTATCCGGAGCTGGTGCCGACTTGCCGCGGGACCTGAGGCGGCGAGGCTGCGCGCTGCCGCGCCACGCCCAGTAACAGCACACGTCCGACACCGCGCCCGCACGTGCCTTCCCAGAATGGTTCCAGGCACTCACGTGGAAGGAACTGTCATGGATGAACTGAAGGCGCGGCGTCCGCTTGCCGTGGTCACCGGGGCCTCGTCGGGCATCGGCTTCCACCTGGCGCGGCAGGCGGCGCAACACGGATACGACCTGGTGGTCGCGGCCGACCGACCGCTGGATGCGGCGGTGGACGACCTGCGCGCGCTCGGCGCCCGGGTGACCCCGGTGCAGTGCGACCTGGCCCCCACCGAGGGCGTGCACCGCCTGTTGGCCGCCATCGGCGATCAACCGGTGGATGCGCTGCTGGCCAATGCGGGCCACGGACTGGGAGGAGCCTTCCTCGACCAGCGCCTGGAGGACGTGGTGCACGTGATCAACACCAACATCACCGGCACCATCCACCTGATCCAGCATGTGGCGCGCCACATGGTGAAGCGCAGGCACGGGCGGGTGCTGGTCACCGGCTCGATCGCCGGCTTCCAGCCAGGCAGCTTCCAGGCCATCTACAACGGCACCAAGGCCTTCATCGATTCGTTCTCGCTGGCGCTGCGCAACGAGCTGAAGAACACCGGCGTGACGGTCAGCTGCCTGATGCCGGGCCCGACCGACACGGAGTTCTTCACGCGCGCCCACATGGAGGACACCCGGGTCGCCAACGACGACAGGATGATGATGCAGCCCGAGGACGTGGCCCGCATCGGCTGGGAAGCCATGCAGAAGGGCGAAGCCGACGTGGTGGCGGGGCTGCGCAACAAGATGCAGGTGGCGATGAGCAAGGTCATGCCCGCCGAGCGCAGCGCCGAGATGCACCGCAAGCTGGCCGAACCCGGCAGCGCGGACAGGTGAAAGGGAAAGGAAGGACCATGGCCAGCAAGCACACGATCACGGAACGGGACGCCCAGACCGCCCGCACCGGCAAGGTGGAGAACGACAGCAACAAGATGGGCAAGGCCCAGGCGACGCAGAAGAACGAAGGCCGGCGCACGCCGCAAAGCCGCCACGACCGCGACGATCACATCGGCAACAACCAGTCGAAGATGCGCGCCGGTTCGCCCCAGGGGAGCAACACCTTCGCTCCGCCCAAGAGCGGGCGGCGCGGCTAGGCGGCTACGCAGGGTTCAGCGCGGGACGGGCCCGAGCAGTTCTTCGTAGTCGAAGCAGCGGGCCAGTCCGAGCTGGCAGCCCTTGGGTCGCCAGCGGCCATCGGCCTGCTTGACGAAGACTTGCGGGCCGGACAGCAGGCGCCGCAGGACGGGATCGAAACCGCCGACGGACTCGGGTGCGAGCCGGGCGGCGACCACGCTGCCGGTGGCGAACGTGTCGGGTGCGGAATGCATGCCGCGGATTGTGCGCCGCATCATTGCGAATGCGAAGCACGGCGACCGGCTTGCGGCAGGAAAGCAACAGCCTGTTACCTTTACATTCCCGCTTTCCGGGACCGGGGGTGCTGAAGCGTTGCTAAAGATGCACGCCCACCCGGCGCGGGAACAGTTCGCGTTCGATCATCTGCAGCATGGTGGTCCAGCCGCGGCGCGTGGGCTCTTCCATCATGCGGGCGTGGCTGCTGTCGCCCAACTCGTGCGTCAACTGAAGTTCGCAGGCCATCGGCCCGAGCGGCTGCAGCGTGATGGTGACCCGGGTGGTCTGGTCGCCGAAGGAGGCGACGCTGAAGTCGAACACCAGGCGGCGCGGCCGGTCGATCTCGATGTAGCGCCCCACGTGGACGACGTCGAACACGCTCTCGTCGCCCTCGGCCGCGGGGCGGCGGTCGGTGACGGTGAAGCCGCCACCGACCTCGGGCTGGATCTCGCACTGCATCACGTTGCCGGTGCGGGTGCGGAACAGGAAGCGCGCGGCCTGTCCGGGCGTGATCCAGGCGTCGAACAGGCGTTCCGCCGGCGCACTGTAGCGCTGGGTCAGGCGGACGACCACGGGGGAGCTCATCCATGTATTGGAGGCTCGCCGCGGCGGGCTTGTCAAGCTGTCAGGCTTGACAGGGGGAGGGGGGCTTCAGGCCTTGTCCGGCAGCTCGATCTTGACTTCGAGCACCTCGAGGTTGTCCTGCCGCTCCAGGTGCACCTTGAGTTGCTCGGGGTCGATCTTCACGTACTTGCCGATCACCGCCACCAGGTCGCGCTGCAGCGCCGGCAGGTAGTCCGGCTCGCCGGGATTGCGGCCGCTGCGCTCGTGCGCCAGGATGATCTGCAGGCGTTCCTTGGCGACACTGGCCGTCTTCTTCTTCTCCCCCAGCAGGAAGGAAAGCAGGCTCATCCCTTGCTCCCGAACAGGCGCTTGAAGAAGCCGGCCTTCTGCGCCTCGACGAAGCGCAGCGGCTTGTCCTCGCCGAGAAAGCGCGCCACCACGTCCTGGTAGGCCTCGCTGACGTCGCTGCCTTTCAGGTGGATGGCCGGGGCGCCCTGGTTGCTGGCTTGCAGCACCGACTCGCTCTCGGGAATCACGCCGATCAGCGGGATGCGCAGGATGTCCTGGATGTCCTCCAGCGACAGCATGTGGCCGGCGTCCACGCGGTTGGGGCTGTAGCGCGTGATCAGCAGGTGTTCCTTGACCGGCTCCTTGCCCTCGATGGCGCGCTTCGTCTTGCTGGAGAGCATGCCGAGGATGCGGTCGGAGTCGCGCACCGAGGACACCTCGGGGTTGGTCACCACCAGGGCTTCGTCGGCGAAGTGCATCGCCAGCAGCGCCCCGGTCTCGATGCCGGCCGGCGAGTCGCACACGATGTACTCGAAGCCCATGTCGGCCAGGTCCTTGAGGACCCGTTCGACGCCTTCCTTGGTCAGCGCTTCCTTGTCGCGCGTCTGGCTGGCCGCCAGCACCGACAGGTTCTCGGTGTGCTTGTCCTTGATCAGCGCCTGGTTGAGCGTGGCTTCGCCGTGGATCACGTTGACGAAGTCGTAGACCACGCGGCGCTCGCAGCCCATGATCAGGTCGAGGTTGCGCAGGCCGACGTCGAAGTCGATGACGGCGGTCTTGTGGCCACGCAGCGCGAGGCCGCTGGCAAAGCTGGCGCTGGTGGTGGTCTTGCCCACCCCGCCCTTGCCGGAGGTGACGACGATGATCCTTGCCATTCTGGTCCTTAGGTGTTGAGGGGCTCCATCACCAGCTTGTCCTGCAAAAGCCGCACCTGCGCGGGCTTGCCGCGCAGGCCGGAAGGCAGTTCGACCTCGCTGGTGCGGTAGGTGCCGGCGATGGAGACCAGCTCGGGCTCCAGGCACAGCGTGAGGATGCGCGCCTGCACGTCGCCTCGGGCGCCGGCGATGGCCTTGCCGCGCAGCGGCGCATAGACGTGGATGTGGCCGTCGGCGATGACCTCGGCGCCCGGGTTCACCATTGCCAGCACGACGAGGTCGCTGCCCTTGGCGTAGACCTGCTGGCCGGAGCGCAGGGGCTTGTCGACCACCAGCGCGCTGGGTCGCGCGGCCGGCGGCTGGGCTGCTTCCTTGCCACGCGCGGATGCGGGAGGCGCCGCGGCGCGGGTGGCCTCGCTGCCAT
>JAEZKX010000330.1 GCA_023436025.1 Pseudomonadota bacterium
GCCCCTGCAGCCCCTGCAGCCCCTGCAGCCCCTGCAGCCCCTGCGGCCGCCGCCGAGCCGGCCGCCGACGCGCCCGCGGCCGAACAGCCGCTGGAAGCGCTGCTGCCGCAGTTCTCGCCCGAGACCGCGTTCGTCAACCTGCGCGAAGGCCAGGTGCTGCCCGGCACCCAGACCCGCGTGCGCGTCAAGGGTCCGCTGGGCGCGGAGTTCGCGCTGACCGTCAACGGCCAGCCGGTGTCGGCGCGCCAGGTCGGCCAGCGCAGCAGCCTGGAGCAGGCGGGCGTCACCGCCTGGGAATACATCGGCGTCGACCTGCGTCCCGGCGCCAACACCCTTTCGGTGGCGGTGCGCGACCCCTTCGGCAACGTGCGCGGCCAGGCAGAAGTGACGGTCCTGGCGCCCGGCCCGCTGGCCGCGCTGCGCGTGGTGTTGCCCGCCAGCGCCGTGGCCGACGCCGCCAGCGCGCTGCCGGTCGAACTGCAGCTGCGCGATGCGCACGGCCTGCCGGTGACGGCGCGTACCCGCGTCACGCTGCAGGCCAACCTGGGCCAGTGGCAGGCCACCGACGCCGATCCGGTGCAGGCCGGCCTGCAGGTCTTCGTCGAAGGCGGCACCGGCCGCTTCCTGCTGCTGCCGCCGGCGCAGCCGGGCCAGCTGGAGGTGCGTGCCGACGCCGGCACGGTCCAGGCGCGTGCCGAGGCGGAGCTCACCCCCAACCTGCGCCCGCTGATCGCCGCCGGCATCGTGGAAGGCGCGATCAACCTGCGCAACCTCAACCCCGCGGCGCTGCAGCCGGCGCAAGGCGGCGACGTCTTCGAGCGGCAGATCCAGCGCGCCGCGCGCAGCTTCGACGGCGGCAAGGGCAGCACCGCCGCCCGCGCCAGCCTGTTCCTCAAGGGCAAGGTGCTGGGTTCCAGCCTGCTGACGCTGGCCTACGACTCCGACAAGGCCGACACCCGCCTGCTGCGTGACATCCAGCCGGACCGCTTCTACCCGGTGTACGGCGACTCGGCCGCGCGCGGCTTCGAGGCGCAATCCACCGGCAAGCTGTACGTGCTGCTGCAGAACGGCAGCAACTACGCGCTGCTGGGCGACTTCGCCACCCAGAGCGAAAATCCGGCCCGGCAGCTGACGCAGTACGCCCGCTCCCTCAACGGGGCCAAGGGCCACTGGAGCAACGGCACGGTGACGGTGGAGGGCTTCGCCAGCCGCACCGCCGCCACCCAGGTGGTGCAGGAGTTCCGCGCCAACGGCACCTCGGGACCGTTCCGCCTGGACTTCAACATGGTGGCCAACAGCGAGCAGCTGCGCATCATCGTGCGTGACCGCGACCAGCTCACGCGCATCGTCAAGGAAACCCCGCTGGAGCGCTTCGCCGACTACACCATCGATCCCTACAGCGGCGCGCTGCTGCTGAAGGACCCGGCGCCCAGCGTCGACGCCAACCTCAATCCGGTGTTCTTGCGCGCCAGTTACGACGTCGACAACGGCGGCCCGCGCCACACGGTGGCCGGCGCCGAGGTGCGGGTGCAGGTGGCGCCGGGCGTGACGCTCGGGGCGCTGACGGTGCGCGACGACGATCCGGCCAACCGCCTGCAGTTGCACGGCCTCACCCTGGAGGCCAAGCTGAGCGACAAGACGCAGGTGCTGGCCGAGGCCGCCCGCAGCAGCAGCGACCTGCACGGCAGCGGCGGCGGCCAGCGCCTGGACGTCCGGCACGAGCAGGGCCCGGTGCAGGTGCACGCCTGGGGCGCGCACACCGATCCCGGCTTCTACAACCAGGGCAGCCCGCAGTCCGGCGGCCAGGCGCAATACGGCGCCAAGGGCGCCTACACCATCGACGCGCGCAACCGCCTGGTGCTGGAGGCGCAGCGCACGGTGCAGTCCACCACCGGCGCCGAACAGGCCGGCGCGGAACTGCGCCTGGAGCACAGCCTGGGCAACAACGCCAAGCTGGAGGTGGGCATCCGCCGCAGCCTGACCAATGCGCAGGCGGTGCGCTCGGGCCCGGCGATGCCCGGTACCGCGGCGCCCGTGATCGAGCCGGTGCCGACGACGCCGGCGGACGGCGACGAGCCGGTGGGCTACACCAGCGCCCGCGCCAAGCTGTCGCTGCCCGTTCCGGGCGTGCCGCAGGCCGAGGTGTTCGGCGCGGTCGAATACGCCATCGACGGCAGCGGCGGGCGCGAGATCGGCGTCGGCGCGAACTACGCGCTGGACGGCAGCAGCAAGCTGTACCTGCGCCACAACTTCATCAGCAGCCTCAACGGCCCCTACACCCTGGCGACCGACTTTTCCCGCTACACCACCGTGGTGGGCGTGGACACCGTGCTGCCGGACAGCACGCAGCTGTTCAACGAATACCGCGTCGGCGACGCCGCCGACGGCCGCAGCGCCGAGGCCGCCGTGGGCCTGCGCCGCAGCTTCCGCCTGGACAACGGCCTGGGCCTCAGCGGCGGCGTGCAGCGCATCAAGCAGCTCGGCGGCAGTGCCAGCAGCAACGAATCGACGGCGGTGACCCTGGGGGTGGACTACACCGCCGCCGCCGACTGGAAGGCCTCCGGCCAGGTCCAGTGGCAGACCTCGTCCAGCAGCCGCAGCTGGCTGCTCAATGGGGCGATGGTGCAGAAGATCGGCCCGGAGTGGACGGTCCTGAACCGCGCCCTGTACCACAAGGAGCAGAGCACCAGCGGCGGCGGCGGCGAACGCCGCCTGGTGACGGCGCAATCGGGCGCCGCCTACCGCCCGGTGGACGACAACCGCTGGAACGCGCTGGCCCGCATCGAGTACCGCGACGACCGCGACGACACGCAGGGCGCCGGCAGCGCCCACGACGAGACGGCGCTGATCCTGTCGACGCACCTGAACGTGCAGCCCACGGCCGACTGGACGATGCGCGCGCGCATCGCCGCCAAGCGCGCCGAGGAGCGCGGCAACGGCCTGACCAGCACGGCCGTCACACGGCTGGTCGGCGGTCGCTCCACCTGGGACATCGGCGACCGCTGGGACCTGGGCCTGCAGGCCTACCGCATGTGGGGCGACGGCGCCAGCGAGATGGCCGTGGGCATCGAGCTGGGCTACATGCTGACGAAGAACCTGTGGCTGTCGGCTGGCTTCAACTTCAAGGGCTTCGACGCCGCCGACATCGCCGGCGAGGCCTACACCCAGCGCGGCGCCTACCTGCGCCTGCGCTACAAGTTCGACGAATCGGCCCTGGGTGGCGATGCCCAGCCTGCGCCGGCGGCGGGGGCCAGGCCATGAAGGCGCGCACCCTGCCGGCCTGGCGCTGGCTGGCCGCGCTGCTGTTCGGCTTGATGCTGGCCGCGGCCCTGCCGCGCCAGGCGCAGGCGCAAACCAGCAGCACCTGCGGCGCGGCCGCCACCGCCGGCACGGCGCCGGCCGACTTCCGCGACTACTGCTGGCTGAACTTCCCGAATTTCAGCGACGCCACGGCGCGGACCACCGCCGGCCAGCCATACCGCTTCGCGCTGCCGGACGGCACCACCATGACGCTGACGGTCAAGGTGACGACGGTCACCGGTGTCAACAACAACCAGACGGCGGTGCGGACCGCGGCGGTCCCCTCTTGGACCGGTTCGGCCTTCGGCAACCAGGCCTTCATGAACATCCCCGGTACGCCGGTGTTCCTCAACGCGACCAACGGCAGCACGGTGCGTGTCACCCTGGACAACATCCAGGTCACGGCGCCAACCGGCGCCCCGGCCACTTACTCGATCATCGTGGCCGATGGCGAATCGTCGAACACCAACGAGTGGCTGGAGTTCTACACCAACGGCAGCGGCTGGACGCGTGTGGCGTCGATCCGCAACGGCGCCAACAACACCCTGTTTCCGGGCGAGGTCCTCAACGGCCAGACGGTCCGGATCAACGGCGTTTCGGGCACCGTGGGCGCCTACGTCTACCGCTCGGACAACAGCCCGACGCAGGTTCGCGCCACCATCAAGGGCGACGACCGGCAGGGCGTGCTGATCGGCGTGCGCTACGCCTCGATCTCGGTGATCTCCCAGTTCGTTGGCAGCCGCTACTACCCGACCGACCAGGTGAAGTACATGCTGCGCACCACCGGCGGCACCGAGCTGGTTTCCGCGACCACCACGGGAACGGGGCTGAACAACTTCCCGCCCGCCGTCATGCCCACGGTGGCGGCGAGCTACCCCTTCCAGGTCGCCCAGGTCATGGCGCCGGGCAGTCCTGGCGTGATGGCGAACTACAGCACGTCGCTGACCTGCGTCAACAATGGACTGACGATCACCAACCCGGTGACGCCGATGCCGGTGAACCAGATCGGGACCACCTATACGTTCCCCAGCCTGAAGTACGGCGACTCGGTGGTCTGCACCTTCACCAACACGCCCATCTTCGCCTCGGTGGGCGGCACCGTGTACCACGACAGGAACTACAACGGCGCCCAGGACAACAACGAATCGGGCACCAACCTGGCGAACCTGTACGTGAAGCTGGTGCCCGCCAGCGGCAACGCCTGCAACGGGCCAGCCCTGCAGGCCGTGGCGGTGACGGCGGCCACCGGCGCCTACAACGTGCCCAACGTGCCGGCCGGCGACTACTGCCTGGTGCTGGACAACAACAACACCCTGAGCGACGTCACGCCCACCCTGCCCAGCGGCTGGCTGGGGGTGCAGAACGCCAGCGGCATCGCGCAGGTCCACGTGGATCCGGGCGCCAATCCCGAGGCGCCGCGCAACTTCGGCCTGTTCAACGGCTCGCGCCTGACCGGCAGCCTGTTCGCCGACGTCGGCAGCGGCAGCGGCGGCGCCGGCGCCAACGACGGCGTGCGGCAGGCCGGCGAAGCCGGCATCGCCGGCGTGACGGTCAATGCCATGGCCGGCAGCAGCACCGTCGCCAGCGCGGTCACCAGCGGCGACGGCAGCTTCACGCTGTGGCTGCCGGCCAGCCCTGGCGGCGCCGTCACGATCGGCCCGGCGCAACTGCCCACCGGATACTCCGCCAGCGGCGGCGGCGTGGGCACCACCGGCGGCAGCTTCACCCGGCCGAACCTGGCGTTCACGCCCGCGGCCGGCCAGGTGTACACCGGCGTCGCCATCGGCCTCGTGCCCGGCATCAAGCTGTCACCCAACGGCATGCAGGTCGGCATGCCGGGCGGCGTGGTGTTCTACCCGCACCTGTTCGGCGCCGGCAGCGGCGGCCAGGTCACCTTCAGCATCACTTCGAGCGCCGCCGCCTCCGGCTGGACCACGGTGCTCTATCGCGACAACAACTGCAACGGCGCGGTGGATGGCGCAGAGCCGGTGATCGGCGCTGCGATCACGGTGGTGGCGGGCGAGGAGATCTGCCTGGTGCTCAAGCAGTTCGTGCCGGCCGGCAGCACGATAGGCGCGCAGAACGTGGCCGTGCTCACGGCCAGCTTCACCTTCACCGGGGCCTCGCCCGCGCTGTCGGCCACTGTTTCGGTGGAGGACGTGACGACCGTCGGCGAGCCGGCGGCGCTGGTGCTGCAAAAGCGCGTGAGCAACGTGACCCGCGGCAGCGGCCCGGCCGTCAACGTCAGCGCGGCGCCGGGCGACGTGCTGCTCTACACGCTGACGGCGCAGAACCAGGGCAGCGAGCCGCTGACCACGCTGGCCATCCACGACAGCACGGCGGCCTTCACCACCTTCGTCGCCGCGACCTGCCCGGGCACGCTGCCGCCGGGCATCACGGCCTGCAGCGTCACGGCGCAGCCGGCGGTGGGCGCCCCTGGCGCCGTGCGATGGGACTTCGTGGGCGCGTTGTCGCCGAGCGCGCAGCTGGTCGTCACCTACCGGGTGCGTCTGGACCAGTGATGCCGCAGGCGCGCAGCACGAAGCGCGTCAACTCATCCACCAGGTCCTGCTGCGGCGGCATCCAGCCGGGCACGCCGGGTTGGCGCAGCTCCTGCACCTGCACCGCGGCATCGGCGTAGAACTGCGTCATGGCCCAGATGGTGAAGAGCAGGGTGAGGGCGTCCACCGGCGCCATCAGGCCGCGCGCGATCCAGCCGTTGATGGCCGCCACCTTGTTGCGTGTCTGCTCGCGCGCGCCCGGCCAGAAGCCTTCGAGGTTGCGGCCGCCGTCCAGCAGTTCGCGGGTGAAGATGCGGGAGATCTCCGGCTTCTCGAAGGCAAGCCGGACCTTGGAGCGGATGTAGTCGCCGAGCACCTTGGCCGGGTCGCTGGAGCCGGTGTCCCACATCCCCTTCCACTCGGCGACCACGGACATGAGCAGCTCCTCGTAGAGCTCCTCCTTGCCCTTGATGTAGTAGTGCAGCTGCGGCTTGGTCAGCCCGGCGCGCTTGGCAATGGCCTGCGTGGACGTGCCCTTGAGGCCTTTCTGGCTGAACTCCGCGATCGCAGCCGCATGGATGGCGGCCATCACCGCCTCGCGGCCCGGCCGCGGGCTGCGCGGCCCGCCGCCCTCGCCCGGGCTGTTCACGGTTGGTCGGCCCCGTTCTGGTGGCGCGCCGTCGCCAGCATGTCCCAGCTCACCAGGAACACGGCGGCGATCACGGGTCCGATCACGAAGCCGTTGAGGCCGAACACCACCAGGCCACCCAGCGTGGCGACCAGCACCAGGAAGTCGGGCATGCGCGTGTCCTTGCCCACCAGAATGGGCCGCAGGAAGTTGTCGACCAGGCCGATGACCAGCGCGCCCCACAGCGCCAGCCCGATGGCCCGGACGATGTCGCCGGAGAAGAAGAAATAGATCGCCACCGGGCCCCAGACCAGGGCGGCGCCCACCGCCGGCAGCAGCGAGAACAGGGCCATGACCGAGCCCCACAGGATGGCGCCGGGCACGCCCAGCACCGCGAAGGCCAGGCCGCCCAGCGCGCCCTGCACCAGCGCCACCACGATGTTGCCCTTGACGGTGGCGCGCACCACGGTGGCGAACTGGGTCAGCAGGCGCTCGGTGTGGCGCGGGTCGAGCGGAATGGAGCGTGCGATCGCACCGGACAGCCGGCGGCCGTCGCGGAACAGGAAGAACAGCACGTAGAGCATCACGAAGAAACCCAGCACGAAGTCGAGCGTGACCTGGCCCAGGCCGAGCACCCGCGTCGTCAGCACCTGGCTGCTGGCGGTGATGGTCGCGATGATCTTCTGCTGCAGCACGCCCAGGTCGGCCATGCCGAAGCGTTCCAGGGTGCCGCGCATCCATCCGGGTAACGCGTCGATGACCTTCTGGAAGATGGGCCCGATCTGCACCTGCCCGGAGCGCATCTTCTCCACCAGCACCGACGCCTCCTGGGCGATGGAGGCCGACAGCAGCACCAGCGGCAGGATCACGATGATCAGGATGACGGTGAGCGAGGCCGCCGCCGCCATGTTGGGCCGGCCGTGGCTGCCGCGCAGGAAGCGCAGGTGCAGCGGCCAGAAGACGATGGCGATGAAGATCGCCCAGCAGACCGCGCCGAAGAAGGGCCACAGGATCAGCGCGAACAGCAGGGTGGCCGCCAGCACCAGCACCAGCAGCGACTTGAACTCCAGCTCGGGGGTCTTGAGCGGGTTGGGCGAACTCATCGCGCCGAGCGTACCAACAAAAAGGCCGCCGATGGCGGCCCCGGTCGCGGGAACCGGCGCGCCCGGCGGATGGTGCCGGCCGCGGTGCGCCCCCTCACTTGACGTAGTCGGACACCACTTTCCATTTGCCGTCCTGGATCTGGGACATGCGCGACAGTTCGTTGCCCAGCCGCTTCCTGGCGGTGAAGGTCATTTCCGGCCCGCCGAAGATGTCGGGCGGGAAGGTCATGCCGTCCATGGCCTTGACGAAGGCGTCGGTGGTGAGGTTGGGACCGGCCTTGCCGGCCGCCTTGGCGAAGGTGTCGACCACGATGTAGCCGTAGACCGAGAACACGGTCGGGTCTTCGTTGAAGCGGGTCTTGTACTTGTTGGCCCAGAAGCGGATCGGCTGCGAGGCCTCATCCAGGTAGGGGTGCTGCGAGGTGTGGGTGGCGTAGAGGCCGTCCATGGCCTTGCCGCCCAGCTTGTGGATCAGGTCGGTGTAGGCGGCGCTGGAGCCCACGAAGATCGGGCTGTAGCCGGTCTTGCGCGCCTCGGCGATGGCGCCGATGGTCTCGCGGATGATGGTGCCCAGCACCACCATGTCGCAGCCGGAGGACTTCAGCCGCGCGATCTGCGACGAGAAGTCGGTGGCGCCGCGCTTGTAGGTGGTCTTCTCCGCCAGGTCCATGCCGGCGGCCTTGAGGCCGGCCTCGGCGCCGCGCATCACCTCCAGGCCGAATTCGTCGTCCTGGTACATGGTGCAGATCTTCTTCGCGCCCTTCTCCCTGGCCAGCTTCGGCACCACGGTGCGCATCTGGTCGTAGTAGGTGGCGGCGAAGGAGTACTTCAGGCGATGGTGCGGTTCGTACATCTCGCGCGCGGCGGTCACCGGAAACCAGTTGATGACATTCTTGTCGAACTGCACCGGCATGGCGGCCATGTTCTGCGCCGTGCCGATGTGGCCCAGCATCGCGAAGATCTTGTCCTGGTTCACCAGCTTCTGCGCGGCCAGCACGGCTTTCTTGGGGTCGTAGGCAGAGTCTTCCACCACCAGCCGGAGCTTGCGGCCGTTGACGCCGCCTTGCTCGTTGATCTCGTCCACCCGCAACATCATGCCCAGGCGCACCTGCTTGCCGAAGCCGGCGATGGGGCCGGAGAGGTCCTGGATGGACCCGATGACGATCTCGTTCTTGCTGACGCCCTGGTTGGAGTTCTGCGCGGCCGCGAAGCCCGGCGCCAGGGCCAGCACCGCGAGCGCGGCGGGGTGGAACTTCATCGCTTTCTCCTGGAGAAGTAAGAGGAAACGATTCTTTCTGGCGGCGAGCTGACGTCAAGCTGTCGGTTTCCACTAGGTAGTCACCAGGGGAAGTGGCGGGCCCGCCGGCGTTCGCGTGCCAAAAGAAAAACGGCCGCTCGAGCGGCCGTGTGTGGGTGTCCGCCGGGGCAGGCGCGCCTGCCCGGCATGGCATCACTTCGTGTAGTCGGCGACCACCTTCCACTTGCCGTCCACGATCTGCGACAGGCGCGACTGGTCGTTGCCCAGGCGCTTGTTGGGGCCGTAGGTCGAGCGCGGGCTGCCGAAGAGGTCGGGCTCGAAGGTCATGCTTTCCATCGCCTTGACGAAGCTGTCGGTGTTCAGGTTGGGACCGGCCTTCTGCGCCGCCTTGCTGAACTGGTCGATGATGATGTAGCCGTAGACCGAGAACACCGTCGGGTCTTCGTTGAACTTGGTCTTGTACTTGTTGGCCCAGAAGCGGATCGGCTGCGAGGCCTCGTCCAGGTACGGATGCTGCACCGTCATGGCGGCGTAGAGGCCGTCCATGGCCTTGCCGCCCAGCTTGTGGATCAGGTCGGTGTAGGCGGCGCTGGTGCCGACGAAGATCGGGTTGAAGCCGGTCTTGCGCGCCTCGCCGATGGTGCCGATGGTCTCGCGGATGATGGTGCCCAGCACCACCATCTCGCAGCCGGCGGCCTTCATGCGCGCGACCTGCGACGAGAAGTCGGTGGCGCCGCGCTTGTAGGTCGTCTTCTCGGTGTAGGCCATGCCGATCGACTTCAGGCCGTCCTCGCCGCCCTTGAACACCTCGGTGCCGAAATCGTCGTCCTGGTAGATGGCGCAGACCTTCTTGACGTTCTTTTCCTTCGCCAGCCTGGGCACGAACTGGCGCGCCTGGTCGTAGTACGTGGCGGCGAAGGAGAACTTGAGCTTGTGGAAGGGCTCGTACATCTCGCGCGCGGCGGTGATGGGGAAGAAGTTGGGCACGCCCTTCTCGAACTGCACCGGCATGGCCGCCATGTTCTGCGGCGTGCCCAGGTGGCCGGCGACGATGAACACCTTGTCCTGGTTCACCAGCTTCTGCGCGGCCAGCACGGCCTTCTTGGGATCGTAGCCGTCGTCCTCGACCGCCAGGCGCAGCCGGCGGCCGTGGATGCCGCCCTGTTCGTTGATCTCGTCGATGCGCAGCAGCATGCCGTTGCGCGCCTGCTTGCCGTAGCCCGCCAGCGGCCCGGACAGGTCCTGGATGGTGCCGATCAGGATCTCGTTCTTGCTGACGCCCTGCTGGGCGAAGGCAAGCGAGCAGCCCAGGGCGGCGACTGCGGCCACCAGGGTGGACTTCAACTTCATCGAAACACTCCTTGCGTTGGAAAACTTCGTCATGCGTACATCGCCTCGATCTGCGGGGCGTACTTCTGCTGCACCAGCTTGCGCTTGAGCTTCATCGTCGGCGTCAGCTCCTCGTCCTCGGCCGACAGCTGCGTGTCGAGCAGGAAGAACTTCTTGACCTGCTCGACGCGGGCGAACTTCCTGTTCACGCGGTCGATCTCTTCCTGGATCAGCGCCTGCACCTCGGGCGCGCGCGTCAGGCTGGCGTAGTTGGAGAAGGGCACGTCGTTGTCCTGCGCGAACTTCTCGACGTTCTCCTGGTCGATCATGATGATCACCGTGAGGTAGGGGCGCTTGTCGCCGATCACGACCGCGTCGGTGATGTACGGCGAGAACTTCAGCTCGTTCTCGAATTCGCTGGGCGTCACGTTCTTGCCGCCGGCCGTGATGATGATGTCCTTCATCCGGTCGGTGATGCGGACGAAGCCCTCATTGTCGATGGTGCCGACGTCACCGGTGTGCAGCCAGCCGCGGGAATCGATCGTCTCTGCTGTCTTCTCCGGCTGGTTCAAATAGCCAATGAACAGGAAGTCGCCCTTGATCAGGATCTCGCCGTCGGGCGACAGCGCGACTTCGCCCCAGGGCACCGCGGTGCCGACCGAGCCGAGCTTGATCCTGTCCGCGGGCATCATGGTCGCGACCCCGCAATTCTCGGTCTGGCCGTAGACCTCGTGCATGTCGATGCCGAGCGCCAGATACCAGCGGATCAACTCCGGTGCGATCGGGGCTGCGCCGGTGAACGCGATGCGGCAGCGGTCGAGCCCGATCATGCGGCGGATGTTGCGGAACGCGACCAGGTAGGCGATGCGGTTGGCAATGCGCAGCGACAGCGGCACCGCCCTGCCCTCGAGCCGGCAATCGACCATGCGGTAGCCGATGCCGATGGCGCGGCGATAGACCCATTGCTGCAGCGGCGTCGCATCCTTCAGCGCGATGGTGAAGGCGGAATAGAATTTTTCCCAGACGCGCGGTACCGCCAGAAAGGCGGTCGGCTGCACCTCGCGCAAATTGTCCGGCACGGTCTCCGGGCTTTCGGCGAAATTCATCACCGAGCCGAGAGCGACCGAGATGTAATAGCCGCCGATGCGCTCTGCGACGTGGCAGAGCGGCAGGAAAACCAGCCGGTCCTCGTCCTCTCGCGCCGGTATGAAGTCGTTGGCGTGCCGCATCTGATGGGTGACGCTGCGGTTGGCGTGCATCGCGCCCTTGGGCGGGCCGGTCGTGCCGGACGTATAGACGAGGATCGCGAGATCGCCGGCGCTGCGGCTGTCGATCATCTCCTGCCACAGCGCCTCGCGGCCGACCATTTGGTTGCGGCCGAGCGCGCGAAACTCGTCGAGCGACATCACCATGTCGTCGGAGAAGCCGCTGAGGCCCTCCATGTCGAACACGATGATCTTCTGCAAGCTCGGGCACCGCACGCGGCAGGTGAGAATCTTGTCGAGCTGCTCCTCGTCCTCGGCGAAGATCACCTTCGTTGCAGAGTCGTTGACGAGATACTCGACCTGGGACGAAGAATCGGTCGGATAGATTCCGCTAGAGACGCCGCCGGCGCACAATATGCCCATGTCGGCGTAAACCCATTCGGGCACGGCATTGGCGATGATGGAGGCAACGTCGCCGGGCATGAAGCCGACAGCGCGGAGCGCGTAGGCGATCTCCTTGGATATCTCCAGCCATTCTCGCCAGCTCGTCGGCTGCCAGATGCCGAACTTCTTCTCGCGGATCGCCGGCCTGTCGCCCCGCGTCTCGGCGGCGCGCAAGAAGCTCCTCGCGATCGTATCAGCGACCGTCAGCACCGCCGGTCGGCCCATGCGCCTCTCCTCCTTGTCGCCTTCCCTCCGCTGCCTGCCTTGCCGGCCGGTCTTTGCTTAACGTTGGGCAAGCTCATCTTACTGCCAGCTCGTCCTCACCGCCACGTCTTCTTCTTTTTCCAGCGCCGCTCGCCGCGCGCGCCGGCTTCCTTGGCGCCAAGGTAGAATTCCTGGATGTCCTGGGAATGCATCAAGCGGTCGCAGGTATCGTTCATCACGATACGGCCGATCTCCAGCACATAGCCGTAATGGGCGGTTTCCAGCGCCACCTTGGCGTTCTGCTCGACCAGGAGGATCGACATGCCCTGCTCCTCGTTGACCCGGCGGATGATGGTGAAGATCTCCTTCACCAGCAGCGGCGACAGGCCGAGCGAGGGCTCGTCGAGCAGGAGCAGCGTCGGCCGGTTCATCAGCGCGCGCCCGATCGCGAGCATCTGCTGCTCGCCGCCGGAGAGCTGGCCCGCCGGCTGGTTGATGCGCTCCTTCAGGCGCGGGAAATAGCCGTAGACCCGCTCCATATCCTCCGCGACGCCGTCCCGGTCCTTGCGCGGATAGGCACCCATCATCAGGTTCTCGCGGACCGAGAGGAACGGGAACACCTCGCGTCCCTCCGGCACGTGGCTGAGGCCGAGCCGCACGATCCGGTCGGCCTCCATGCGCTGGATCGGCTTGCCCATGAACTCGATCGCGCCCTTCTGCGGATCGAGGATGCCGGAAATGGTCTTCAGCACCGTGGTCTTGCCGGCCCCGTTGGCCCCGAGCAGGGTGACGATGCGGCCGCGCGGCACCTCCAGCGAGATGCCCCGGATCGCCATGATCGGCCCGTAATAGCTCTCGATGTTAGAGAGCTTGAGGATGATATCCGGGGGCGCAGCGGCATTCATCGGCTCAAGCTCCCAGATACGCGGCGACGACGTCGGGGTGCTGCTGCACCTCGGCAGGCGAGCCCATCGCCAGCACGCGGCCATAGTTCAGCGCGATGACGCGATCGGAGACCCGGTTGACCAGCGACATGTCGTGCTCGACCATCAGCACCGTGATACCGAGCTCGGTCCTCATGTCGCGAATCCAGAACGACATGTCGCCGGTCTCCTCCACGTTGAGACCCGAGGACGGCTCGTCCAGCAGGATCAGCTTCGGCTCCGAGCATAGTGCGCGCGCCAGCTCGATCACCTTGCGCACGCCGTAGGGCAGGCCCGAGATCAGCTTGTCGCGATAGGGCTCGAGATCGAGGAATTCGATGACCTGCTCGACCCGGCGACGGTGCACCTTCTCGTTGGCCCGCACGCTCGGGAGGAACAAGAGCTCCTGCCAGAGCTGCGTGGTCGAATGGCGGTGACGGCCGACCAGAAGGTTCGACAGCACGGTCGCATTCTCGAACAGCTCGATGTTCTGGAAGGTGCGGGCGATCCCGAGCTTGGCGATGTCGTAGGGCGGCTGCTCGGTGATGTCCTGGTCCTCGAAGAAGATGCGGCCCGAGGTCGGCCGGTAGATCCGCGAGATCAGGTTGAAGATCGAGCTCTTGCCGGCGCCGTTCGGCCCGATGATCGAGAGGATCTCGCCCTTCTCCACCGCGAACGAGACCGCATCGACCGCCTTGAGGCCGCCGAAATGCAGCGACAGGTTCTCGGCGCGGAAATAGCTCATCGATTGCGCTCCGACTTCACGTAGATCTTCTGCCGCTTGAAGGTGGCGCGCTTGTAGAGCGGGAACAGCTGGAAGAAGAGCTTGATCTTGAGCCAGCGGCCGTAGAGCCCGAGCGGTTCGAACAGCACGAACAGCACGATGATGATGCCATAGATCGCACCTTTCAGGCCGTTGAGCGAGGCGAAGGCCGCGACCTTCGCCTGGATGTCGGCCGCAGTCGCCGTCCCCGCTCCGAACGCCGCTGCAATGCCGGCGATGATGCCGGGCATGTCGTCCTTCAGATAGGTGAGGAACGGGTCGATCATCACGATGAAGATCGCGCCCAGTACTGCCCCGTGCAGGCTGAAGGTGCCGCCGATCAGGATAACGATGATGAACTCGATCGAGAGCTGAAGCGTGAACATCTCCGGCGAGATGAAGGAGAGCTTGTGCGCGAACAGGACGCCGGCAAAGCCGGTAATCGCGGCCGAGATCGCGAACGACTTCACCTTGTAGAGCGCGACATTGACGCCCATGCTGCGCGCCGCCGTCTCGGAATCGCGGATCGCGACGAAGGCGCGGCCCGTCGGCGAGCGCAGCAGATTGAGGGTGCCGACGATGGTCAGCACCAGCACGGCAAGGCAGAGGTAATAGAAGGTCGGGCTGTCGCGCGGCACGGCGACGCCGAGCAGCGACAGCGTCTTGACCCGCATGCCCTCGTTGCCATGGGTGACGCTCTCCCACCGCGCCAGGATCTCCTCCACGATCAGGGCAAAGGAGATGGTGGCGATGACGAGATAGATGCCGGTGAGACGCAGCGCCGGAAAGCCGACCATCGCGCCGATGATGCCGGTCAACAGCCCGGCGGCGAGGAAGTAGACGGGGAACGGCACGTTGTACTTCTGCAAGTACGCCGCCGTGTAGGCGCCGATCGCGAGGAACGCCGCGTGCCCGAGCGAGGCCTGGCCGGTGAAGCCGGTCAGGATCAAAAGCGCCACGCCGACGATCGCGTAGATGCAGACGAAGACGAGCTGGCTCATCAGATAGCTGGAGAGCACGTGGGGCGCGATCAGCAGCAGCGCGAGCAGGACGCCGTAGGTGACGACGTAGCCCGAATGCGGGAACAGCTTGATGTCGTCCTCGTAGTCGGTCTTGAACAGGAAGCGCATGGCGTTCAGACCTTCTTGCGGACGTGGAGGCCGAACAGGCCTTCGGGCTTCAGCAGCAGCACGGTCAGCAGCACGAGGTAGGGCGCGACGTCCTTCCAGCCCTCGGGCAGGTAGAAGCCGGCCATGCTCTCGATCACGCCGATCAAGACGCCGCCGACCACGGCGCCCGGGATCGAACCGAAACCGCCGAGCACGGCGGCGGGAAACGCTTTCAGGCCGAGCACGAGGCCGACATTTGAATGGATGAAAGTGATCGGCGCCAGCAGCACGCCGGCGCAGGTCGCGACCGCCGCGCTGATCGCCCAGACGACCGACACCACGCGCTTGACCGGAATGCCCATGTAATAGGCTGCCAGCATGTTCTCCGAGCTGGCGCGCATCGCGGTGCCGAGCGTGGTCTTGTTGAAGAACAGCCAGAGCAGCGTACACAGGATCATCGTCGCTGCGATCACCGAGAGCTTGTCGTAGGCGAGCACCAGCGAGCCCATGCGCAGCACGCCCTGGCTGAACGGCGTCTCGATCTTCAGGTCGTCGGTGCCCCAGATCATGCCGGCGACCGAACGCAGGAAGTAGCCGAGACCGATCGTGACCATGATGATGGAGAACTGGGGATAACCAAGGATCGGCCGCACCACCACGCGCTCCGCCACCATGCCGAACAGCGCCATGGCGGCCACTGCGCCGGCAAAGCCGAGCCAGTAGTTCAGTCCCATCATGCCGATGAAGGTGAAGGCGAAGAAGCCGCCCAGCATCATCAGATCGCCCTGGGCAAAATTGACGACTTCGGTGGCCTTGTAGACGAGCACGAAGCCGAGTGCGATCAGGCCGTAGACGCAGCCGAGCGCAACACCGCTGACCAGCTGCTGAACGAAATCCAGCATTGACGCGCGTCCTCCCCGATGCAACCGGCGTTCTTCGAGGCCGCCTTGCCGCATCTTGTGTCCAGCCGCTACGCAGTCGTTTCGCCGCGTTCGCGCCATTTGTCCGGAATCAATTCAGCCTGAACGCCCGCGCGCTGTCAACAAACGGTGACTTGTCGGGATGCCTTGCCTTTAGCCCAATCCGGTTGGCGGAATTTGCGGCAGTGCGATTCACGGTGCCGAAACATCTTCGGGTCATGGTCGCGGGCGATGCAAACCGGATGGTGTGGCCGTCATGAAGCCGGACAACTCGGCCCTGGAAGTCCTGGGGTTAACGAAGCGTTTTGACCGTCTGGCGGTCGACGGCCTCGATCTTACCATTCACGCTGGCGAATTCTACGCGCTGGTCGGCCCCAATGGCGCCGGCAAGACCACCACTTTGCGCATGGTTGCGGGCCTGCTCAGGCCCGATGCCGGCGCCGTCTCGATCTTCGGCATCGATGCGCGCCAAGACCCCGTCGCCGCCAAGCAGGTGATGGCCTGGGTCTCCGACGAGCCCATGATTTACGACAAGCTCACCCCGCTCGAATATCTCGAATTCGTCGCCGGCCTCTGGGGCATCGTGCCGCCGGTTGCGCAACCCGTCGCCGAGGAATTGCTCGATTCGCTCGGGCTCGAGGCGTACCGCCACGAGCGCTGCGAGGGCTTTTCCAAGGGCATGCGCCAGAAGGTCGCTCTCGCAGGGGCGCTGGTGCACGACCCCCGCCTCATCATCCTCGACGAACCCTTGACGGGGCTCGATGCGGTCTCGGCCCGCCATGTGAAGGGCCTGCTCAGCGCGCGTGTCCGCGCCGGCTGCACCGTCATCATGACCACGCATATCCTCGAGGTCGCCGAGCGCATGGCCGACCGCATCGGCGTGATCGCCTCCGGCCGCCTGGTTGCCGAAGGCACGCTCACCGAGCTGCGCCAGCAGAACGGCCATGCCGACACCAGCCTGGAAGATCTCTTCATCGCGCTGGTGACGGTTCAGGAAGCGGCATGAGCTCGGCCACCGCGCTGTCCTGGTTTGCCCGCCACGAGCTGCGGCTCGCCTGGCGCGAATGGCTGGCCATGATGACGGGCGGGCGGCGCAAACGGGCGCGCGCGGCGATGATCGGCCTGTTGTGCTTCGCCGCACTGCTCCACCTGCCGGCCTGGGCGGTGATCGGCCGTTTCGCCGACCTGCAGCTGCCGCTCGACAAATCCTCGCTCATCGTGATCTCGGCGACGATCTGTCTCGCCTGGACCTTGATGCTGTCGCAGGCGATCGAATCCGTGACACGGGTATTCTACGCCCGCGCCGATCTCGACCTGATCATGTCCTCGCCGGCACGGCTCGCCAATCTGTTCTCGGTCCGCATCGCCGCGATCGCGCTGACCGTCACCGTGCTGGCGCTGCTGTTCTCGATGCCCTTCATCGACGTTCTGGTGATCGGCGGCGGCGCGCGCTGGCTCGCAGCCTTCGGCGTCGTCATTGCGATGGGCCTGTCCGCGGCCGCGATCGCGATCGCCGTCACCATTCTCCTGTTCCGGTTGATCGGCCCGGCGCGGACGCGCCTGATCGCCCAGATCCTCGCCGCCATCATCGGCGCGGGCTTCGTGATCGCGCTTCAGGTCGCCGCGATCATGTCCTACGGCACGCTGTCGCGCTTCACCATCCTGACCTCGGGGAGCCTTGCCGCCTACGCCCCCGACGTCGACAGCATCTGGTGGTGGCCGGCGCGTGCGGCGATGGGCGACAACGAGGCGCTGGCGCTGCTTCTCGCGCTCGCGCTGGTCATGCTTGGCGGCGTGATGGCAATCTTCTCGCACCGCTTTGCCGACACCGCGATCGATGCGGCGGCCTACGCCACGTCCGGCCGCGTCCGTGCCAAGGAGCGCCCGTTCCGCGGCGGATCGCGCCAGCAGGCGCTGCGCCGCAAGGAATTCATGCTGCTGTGGCGCGATCCATGGCTGATCTCGCAGACCTTGATGCAGCTACTCTATCTGGTGCCGCCGGCGCTGCTGCTCTGGCGCAGTTTTGCCGACAGCTCGGCGGCACTGACGCTGATCACACCGGTCATCGTCATGGCGGCCGGACAGCTTGCCGGCGGCCTCGCCTGGCTGACGATCTCGGGCGAGGATGCTCCCGACCTCGTTGCGACCGCGCCCCTGGTGCCGTCCAGTATCATCCGCGCCAAGATCGAGGTGGTGCTGATCGCGATCGCCGTGATCTTCTGCCCACTGGTCGGAGCGCTGGCCCTGGCTTCGCCGTTCCAGGCCGCAGTGAGTGCCGCCGCGATCACCGTGAGCGCAGCCTCGGCGACCGGGATCCAGCTCTGGTTCCGGGTGCAGGCAAGGCGCAGCCAATTCCGACGCCGCCAGACGTCTTCGCGGCTTGCGACCTTCGCCGAGGCCTTCTCCTCGATCGGCTGGGCCGCCAGTGCCGCACTGCTGCTCGCCCTGCCCCTGGCCGGCCTCATCAGCGGCCTGATCACCGCCGGCCTCGTCGCGGTCACCTGGAAGTTCGCCCCGAAACGCGAGCAATAGGTGCGACACTGACGCGCTGTTGATCGCACCCCATTGGCGAGGCTCCGCATTGCACGTAGACTTCGCCGTGAAGTCATCGGGGACGGATCCATGCGGCGACTGGTTTTGGCGGCTATCGCGCTGTTTGGCGCATTCCTGACCCCTGCCCTCGCCCAGCATCCGCTGCGCAGCGAATGCCTGGCGATGGCCAACGCGCCGCCGCGGATCATGCCGGTCGTCTTCAGGCAGGCGGCAGCTGCGCCCGAGGTCGAGATCACCTATGCCGGGCACTCCACATATTTCATCGACACGCCAGCCGGCTTGCGCATCGCCACCGATTATAGCGGCGCCTATCAGGTCGGGCGGCTGCCCGACGTCGTCACCATGAACCGGGCCCACAGCACGCACTACTCCTTATATCCGGACAAGCGCATTCCCCACGTGCTGCATGGCTGGAGCGATGACGGCAAGCCGGCGATCATCTCACAGCGCATCAGCGACACCTTCATCCGCAACGTCACGACCGACATTCGCCGCTATTACAGCGACGATGCCGGCAGCGACATGATCCGCGACGGCAATTCCATCTTCATCTTCGAGGCAGCCGGCCTCTGCATCGGCCATCTCGGTCACCTCCATCACAAGCTCGACGACAGTCATTTCGCCCAGATCGGACGGCTCGACATCGTGATGGTGCCGATCGACGGCACCTATACCATGTCGCTCGAGGGCATCTCCGACATCACCAAGCGCTTGCGCGCCTCGGTGGTGCTGCCGATGCACCGCTTCGCCACCCCGCTCGACGACTTCATGCGCCGGATCGGCCAGCAGTTCGAGATCGACCGGCGTATCGAGCGCTCGTTCCGGGTGTCACGGGATACGCTGCCGACGAAGCCGACGGTGATCATCCTCGACGGGGTCTGACCCAGAACCGGAACGCATCAACCCTCAACGACTTGGTTGCTCCGAGACCCGCCTCAGTCGGAGCAATCATGAGCAAACGGTTCCTGGTCATCGGCTCGTTTGCGGCCATCTACCTCCTGTGGGGTTCCACTTACCTCGCGGTCACGCTGAGCTTGCAATCGATACCGCCATTTCTGCTGATGGGGGTTCGATCGTTCTGCGCAGGCACCCTACTGCTCGCCTTTAGCGGCCGGGATGTCGCGAACGCACCGAGGCGCACTTGGTTGCAGGCGGGCCTGTGCGCGCTGCTGTTCTTCGTCGGTTGCCACGGCGTTCTCGCCTTCGCACAACAATCGGTTCCCTCCGGCGTGGCCGCCATCGTGCTCGCCACGATTCCGTTCTGGATCCTGCTGGCGGACACGCTCTTTCCGGGCGATCAGCGCCCACGTGCGATCGCGCTCCTCGCACTTGTCCCCGGCTTCATGGGCGTCGGGCTCGTGGCGTGGCAGAACGCCGAGCAGGCCGGCATCAGCATGCTTCCGATCGTGTGGCTGCTCGCGGCTGCACTGTCGTGGTCGATCGGCACGGTGCTGTCGCGCAGCATGTCGCATCAAGTATCCGCGATCGCGCTGTCTGGCATGCAGCTATCGATCGGGGGCGCCGTGTTGTTCGCGATCAGCTGGCTGACCGGCGAGCTGGCAAGTTTCAGGCCGAGCGAGGTCTCGATGACGTCCGTTGCAGCAGCGCTCTGGCTGATCGTCTGCGGCAGCGTGATCGGTTTCGTCGCCTACAATTGGCTGCTCGAGAATGTCTCGACCTCCCTGGTCTCGACCTACACGTTCGTCAATCCGGTCATCGCGGTGCTGCTCGGCACCCTCATGCTCGGAGAGCCGTTCTCTCGCATGATGCTGGTGGGCGCGGGTCTCGTCATCGTCTCCGTGATCGTCATCTGGCGTGCTGAAAGCTCGAGCAATCGGCCGCAGGCGGAGGTCGATCGCCCCATGAGACATCTGTCGCTGCGCAAGATCTGACGACCGACGGCAATTTTCTCCAAGTCGGCTGCGGCTCATCCGTGCTGAATCCTCTGCAACAGGAGAGCAACATGAACGACTTTGCGAGACTTCTTCACGCAAGCGCACCGCATCCCGACCACGAGGCCGCGCTCCAGCTCTACGGCCGCTTCGTCGGCGACTGGGATGCCGAGATCACCGCCCATGGATCCGACGGAACGAGCCACGTCGCTCCGGGCGAGATCCATTTTGGCTGGGTGCTGGAAGGCCGTGCGGTACAGGACGTCTGGATCATTCCCCGGCCGGCGGGGAGCGCGGCCTTTCCAATCGCCGGCAATTGGTACGGCACGACGCTGCGCGTCTACGACCCCGCCATGGATGCGTGGCGGATTTCCTGGTTCGATCCGGGCCGACGCGTGTTCCGGCAGCAGATCGGCCGTCCCCATGGTGACGACATCGTGCAGGAAGGCACCACCGAATCCGGCGACCTGACGCGCTGGAGCTTTACGGAGATCACCGGCGACTCCTTCCTTTGGCTCGGCGAGGCAAAGTCGGCAGCAGCGCAGGATTGGCTGCTGATGGTGGAGGTCAGGGCACGACGGTGCAGGCCATGATGTAGAAACGAAAAGAGGGGCCGAGACATGGATCCCGACCCCTCTCGTCGTGGCCGCTGGGAAGCGTCCTTGAAACCTTGGGTGTCCGCTCAGCCAGTGCCCATCAGCGAGGCGGGACGCGGCGCGGCGGTGGAGGTGAAGATCTTCTTCAGCTTGTTGACGACGCGGATCAGGAAACCGATCATCACCGGATTGGTCTTGCGGCAGAAGGCGATCTTCTTGACGTGGCCTTCGACATGCCATTTGGCATGCGCGCCGTCGCGGAAGAAAATGACGTCGCCGGGGCCGTAGCGCTTGGGCGGCATGCCCTCGCTCTCGAGCACGATCGATCCTTCCATGATCATGATCGTCTCGTCGATGTCGTAGTACCAGTTGAAGCGGCCTTCGGTGCAGTGCCAGATGATCGTCTGCGCGGTGCCGTCGGCGCTGGTCGACAGCACGCGGGAGCGAGATACCGGATTGCCCTCGATGATCCAGGACGGCTCGATCGGCCGCAGCTCGAGGTCCACATTGCAACTACCGATTTCAATCAATGTGCGCGACATCTGCTTCCCCAGGATATACAAATGAATGGCCGGGTCTTCCCGGATTGCTTCGAAAGAAGTTGGGACGCTAGTAGCCGGTTTTTAATTCTTTCTTACATGGCACTCGACAATCAGCCCGGGTTGCGGGTGCGGAACGGTTAACGCCACGATTTCCTCTGCGAATTCGCACACATGAACCGATCCTGCCCGGGGTGCGACAAAGTGCGCGAAGTCTTGGGAAGGAGCCGCACCGATGCCCCTCACGCCGGAGATTCTGACAGCCAATAGCGAGGTCGTCGCCAGGCTCCGCAGTCTCGATGCCTTCTTCGCGCCGGACGATGAGCCCTGGTTCACCGTCGACGGCATCGAAAGCCCGCGGCACATCGGCAGTGACGGCTCCGGCAGCGCTTTCGTGCTGTTGCCGTCGCACGATGTGCTCTATGTCTCGTCGGAGGGCCGCGCGGGAATCATCGCGGAAAGTTTCGATGCATTGATCCAGCTCGTCGTTGCCCGCCCCTACTGGCGCGACATCCTCAAATTCTCCGGGGGCGGCGACCTTGCAGAGATGCGGCGCGCGGCGGATGCGCTGGAGGCGACGCTCGATGACGAGGATGAAGTCAACGAGGCCCGCGAACAGATCCGCGGCGCGCTCGCTCTGGCGGAGACGGACGATCCGGTCGGCGCGCTCTACGAGGCGGTAGCGGCGTCCGACGCGATCGTGCGCGCCACCGACGGCAGCCCGTTCACGACGCTGTTCAACCGCTTCAGCATCGACAACAACCCCACCCTGCGCAACGCGGCGGCGTGAGAGGCAGGAGAGACCCTCGCGAGGACGTCCACCTCTCCCCAGTGGGGAGA
>JAEZKX010000343.1 GCA_023436025.1 Pseudomonadota bacterium
CGCCTGCGCGACCGCCTGGGCCGGCGCGGCGGCCGTCGCCTGCGCGCTACTGCTGCCCGTGGGCGCCGGTGCAGCAGCGCCGGCATCCGCGGCTTCGACGACCGCGATCACCGAGCCCTCAGCCACCTTGTCGCCGAGCTTGACCTTCAGTTCCTTGACGACGCCGGCGTGGCTGGACGGGATCTCCATGGATGCCTTGTCCGATTCCACGGTCAGCAGCGACTGCTCCGCCTGGATGGTGTCGCCGGGCTTCACCAGCAGTTCGATGACGGCCACTTCCGCAAAGTCCCCGATGTCGGGGACCTTCACTTCGACCAGTGCCATGTTTCTTGTTCTCCGTGCCCGGCTCCGCGGGCGTTGTCGTTGTGCGGGGGGCGAGTATCAGGCGTACAGCGGGTTGACCTTGTCGGTCTTGATGCCGTACTTGCGGATCGCCTCGGTCACCTTGGCCGCGGGCAGCTTGCCCTCATCGGCCAGCGCCTTGAGCGCCGCCACCACGATGAAGTGCCGGTTGATCTCGAAGTGCTCGCGCAGCTTGCTGCGGAAGTCGCTGCGGCCGAAGCCGTCGGTGCCCAGCACCTTGTAGCTGCGGCCCTTGGGGATGAACGGGCGGATCTGCTCGGCGTACGCCTTCATGTAGTCGGTCGAGGCGACCACCGGGCCGCTGCTCTTCTCCAGCTGCGTGGTGACGAAGGGCACGCGCGGCTGCGCCTCGGGGTGCAGCAGGTTGTGCCGCTCGGCATCCTGGCCGTCACGGGTCAGCTCGTTGAAGCTGGGGCAGCTCCAGACGTCGGCCTGGATGTTCCAGTCCGTCGCCAGCAACTCCTGCGCCGCGATCGATTCGCGCAGGATGGTACCGGAGCCGAGCAGTTGCACGCGCTCCTTGCCCTCGGCGCCAGGCTTGCAGAGGTACATGCCCTTGATGATCTGCTCCTCGGTGCCGGGCTGCAGGCCGGGCATGGGATAGTTCTCGTTCAGCAGCGTGATGTAGTAGAAGACATTCTCCTGCCTCTCGACCATGCGCTTGAGACCCTCGTGCATGATCACCGCGACCTCGTGCGCGAAGGTCGGGTCGTAGCTGATGCAGTTGGGCACCGTGCTCGCCAGCACATGGCTGTGGCCGTCCTCGTGCTGCAGGCCTTCGCCATTGAGCGTCGTGCGTCCCGAGGTGCCGCCCAGCAGGAAGCCGCGCGCCTGCATGTCGCCGGCGGCCCAGACCAGGTCGCCCACGCGCTGCAGCCCGAACATCGAGTAGTAGATGTAGAACGGGATCATGATGCGGTTGCTGGTGCTGTACGACGTCGCCGCCGCGATCCAGCTGGCCATGCCGCCCGCCTCGTTGATGCCCTCCTGCAGGATCTGGCCTGCCACGTCCTCCTTGTAGTAGGAGACCTGGTCGCGGTCCTGCGGCGTGTACTTCTGGCCCTCGGGGTTGTAGATGCCGATCTGGCGGAACAGGCCTTCCATGCCGAAGGTGCGCGCCTCGTCGACCAGGATGGGCACCACGCGGGGGCCGAGTTCCTTGTCGCGCAGCAGCGCGGTGAGGAAGCGCACATAGGCCTGCGTGGTGGAGATCTCGCGCCCTTCGGCGGTGGGGTCGGTCACCGACTTGAAGGCCTCCAGCGCCGGCACCTTCAGCTGCTCGTCCGCCTTCGTGCGGCGCTTGGGCAGGTAGCCGCCCAGCGCCTTGCGGCGGGCGTGCAGGTACTCCATCTCCGGCGTGTTCTCTTCCGGCTTGTAGAAGGGGATCTCGGCCAGCTTGTCGTCCGGGATCGGGATGTTGAAGCGGTCGCGGAAGGCGCGGATGTCGTCGTCGCCCAGCTTCTTGGCCTGGTGCGCGATGTTGCGGCCCTCGCCCGCCTTGCCCATGCCGAAGCCCTTGACGGTCTTGATCAGCAGCACGGTCGGCTGGCCCTTGGTGTGGACCGCCTTGTGGTAGGCGGCATAGACCTTCTGCGGATCGTGGCCGCCGCGGTTGAGGCGCCAGATGTCCTCGTCGCTCATCTTCGCGACCATCTCCAGCGCCTTGGGATGGCGGCCGAAGAAGTTCTTGCGCACGAAGGCACCGTCGTTGGCCTTCATGGCCTGGTAGTCGCCGTCGAGCGTGTCCATCATGATCTTGCGCAGGATGCCTTCCTTGTCGCGCGCCAGCAGCGGGTCCCAGTAGCTGCCCCAGATCAGCTTGATCACGTTCCAGCCGGCGCCGCGGAACTCACCCTCCAGCTCCTGGATGATCTTGCCGTTGCCGCGCACCGGACCGTCGAGGCGCTGCAGGTTGCAGTTGACGACGAAGATCAGGTTGTCGAGCTTCTCGCGCGCCGCCACGCCGATGGCGCCCAGCGACTCCACCTCGTCCATCTCGCCGTCGCCGAGGAAGGCCCAGACCTTGCGGTTCTCGGTGTTGGCGATGCCGCGGGCGTGCAGGTACTTCAGGAAGCGTGCCTGGTAGATCGCCATCAGCGGGCCCAGTCCCATGGACACCGTGGGGAACTGCCAGAACTCGGGCATCAGCTTGGGGTGCGGATAGCTGGACAGGCCCTTGCCGTCGACTTCCTGGCGGAAGTTCAGCAGTTGCTCCTCGCTGATGCGGCCCTCGAGGAAGGCGCGGGCGTAGATGCCGGGCGCGCTGTGGCCCTGGATGTAGAGGCAGTCGCCGCCATGGTCAGGGCTCTCGGCATGCCAGAAATGGTTGAAGCCGGCGCCGAACATGGTGGCCAGCGAGGCGAAGGAACTGATGTGGCCGCCCAGGTCTCCGCCGTCCGGCGGATGAATGCGGTTGGCCTTGACCACCATGGCCATGGCGTTCCAGCGCATGTAGGCGCGCAGGCGCTCCTCGATCTCCAGGTTGCCGGGACAGCGTTCTTCGTCCTGCGGCTCGATCGTGTTCACATAACCGGTGGTGGCGCTGAAAGGCTTGTCGATGCCTTCCTGGCGCGCCTGCTCGAGCAGCTGTTCGAGCAGGAAGTGGCCGCGCTCGCGTCCTTCGGAGGCGATGACGGCGCTGAAGGCGTCGAGCCATTCGCGCGTCTCCTGCGCGTCGGCATCGTTGGCGGCGGCGCCGAACAGGTTGTCAGGCTGGGCGGACATCTTGTCTCCTTGAAGGCTCGGTTGAATTTAGTACGCGTTGCACGCACCGTGGCGCGAGTGTCGCAGAAACATGTGCCGATTTCAAATAGCGCCGCCTCGTTTCACAATACGGATTCCACCGCCCGAGCAGGCCTGTGTTCGCTGGGAATCCGACCCCCACTACACTCTGGCCGAATGCAAGACACCTCCTCCTCGGAGCTGCCCCCGGGTCCGATTCCGGAC
Organism: Pseudomonadota bacterium; assembly: GCA_023436025.1. Lineage (GTDB taxonomy): Bacteria > Pseudomonadota > Gammaproteobacteria > Burkholderiales > Burkholderiaceae_C > Ramlibacter. The sequence continues at coordinate 3,310 of JAEZKX010000343.1, forward strand.
TGGTGGCGTCATTGGTGGCGCCGGCAGACGCCCACGCGCCAGGACCGCTTCGCCATGCTGGCGCCGCTGGCCGCCGTGCTGCTGTTCCTGGCCGCCATCGTCTCGGCGTTCTGGTACCTGCGGCTGGAGGAGATGGACCGCGAGCAGGAAGCGGTCAAGCGCGACGTCGAATACGCGCAGCAGCGCATGCGACTGCGCCTGCTGGAGCGCCAGGAGCAGCTGATGCGCATCGCGCGCGACATCTCCAACAAGGAGGTCGACGCCGAGGAGTTCGTGGTGCGTGCCGAGTCGATGATCGCGCAGTACCCCGAGCTGCTGATGCTGACCTGGATCGACGAACGCCGCCGGGTGAAGGCGACCTATGCGGCGCCCAGCATCGGCCACGCCGCCATCCGCGTGCCCGGCGAAACCCTGCACCAGGGTGAAACCGAGAGCATGTACGGCCTGGCGCGCGACCTGCAGCAGCCGGTGTACTCCCAGCCGGTGGGTGGCAATGACAGCAACGGCCAGCTGCAGCTGCACGTGCCGCTGGCGGACCAGGGCAAGTTCGGCGGCGTCATCCTCGGCGAGTACTCCATCGACGGCCTGCTGCGCTACGGCGTCCCCGCGGAGATTTCCGCCAAGTACGCCGTCGGCATGCTCGATGGCAAGGGGAAGCTCCTGGCCGGCTCGGCCGTGCCGCCACGCAACCCGGCCACGCAGTTGCTGCCCTGGGCGGCGCAGCCCAACGAGTACGAAGTTCCGGTCTCGCCCGTGGGCAACGGCCTCATCATCCGGGCCCAGGCCTACCGCACTTCGCTGGGCGTGATCGGCAGCGGCCTGTTCTGGCTGGTCGGCGCGCTGTCGGCGATGACCGGCTGGATGCTGATTGCCAACTGGCGGCATACGCGCCGTCGCATGCAGGCGCAGCAGGCGCTGATGGCCGAGACCAACTTCCGCCGCGCGATGGAGAACTCGATGCTCACCGGCATGCGGGCGCTCGACATGCACGGCCGCATCACCTACGTCAACGCCGCCTTCTGCCAGATGACGGGGTGGAGCGAGGCGGAGCTCGTGGGGCGCACGCCGCCCTTCCCCTACTGGCCCGAGGAAGACCGCGAGCTGCTGACCGCGCGCCTGGATGACGAGCTGCACGGACGCACGATCCAGGGCGGCTTCCAGGTGCGCGTGAAGCGCAAGGACGGCAGCCTGTTCGATGCCCGCCTGTATGTGTCGCCCCTGGTCGACGCCAAGGGCCAGCAGACCGGGTGGATGACGTCGATGACCGACATCACCGAGCCCACGCGCATCCGCGAGCAGCTGCAGGCCTCGCACGAGCGCTTCACCACCGTGCTGGAGGCCTTCGACGCCTCGGTGTCGGTGGCGCCCCTGGGCAGCGAGGAAGTGCTGTTCGCCAACAAGATGTACCGCCAGTGGTTCGGCGGCAATGCCGGCGGCCACCTGGGCATGGTGGCGCAGGCGGGCATGAGCAGCCAGACCCGCCCCACCGACGACGCGCTCGACGACGTCGACTCCTTCGTCGGCCTGCCCACCGGCAGCCTGCCTTCGGCGGTGTCGGAGAACGCCGAGATCTTCGTGCCCGAACTGGGCAAGTGGCTGGAGGTGCGTTCACGCTACCTCAACTGGGTGGACGGCCGGCTGGCGCAGATGGTGATCGCCACCGACATCACCGCCCGCCGCGTCGCCGAGGAACAAGCGGCGGCGCAGGCCGAGCGCGCCCAATCGGCCAGCCGGCTGATCACCATGGGCGAGATGGCGTCGAGCGTGGCGCACGAGCTGAACCAGCCGCTGACGGCCATCACCAACTACTGCAACGGCTTGGTCTCGCGCATCCGCAGCCGCCAGATCAGCGACGAGGACGTGCTCGCGGCCTTGGAGAAGACCTCGCGCCAGGCCCAGCGCGCCGGCCAGATCATCCAGCGCATCCGCACCTTCGTGAAACGCAGCGAGCCAAATCGCACGCTGTCCGACGTCGGGCAGATGGTCAGCGAGGCACTCGAACTCGCCGAGATCGAACTGCGCCGCCGCAACGTGCGCCTGTCCCACTATGTCGCGGCCCGGCTGCCGCAGCTGATGGTCGACCCGATCCTAATCGAGCAGGTGCTGGTCAACCTGCTGCGCAACGCAACCGAGTCGATCGAGCACGCGCGGCGTCCGCCCGGGCGCCGCAGCGTCGAACTGCGCGTCATCCCGCGTCAGGTCGACGAGCAGCCGGTGGTGGAATTCTCGGTGCTGGACTCGGGCGCCGGCCTGCCGCCCGAGGTGATGGAACGCCTGTACGAGGCCTTCTTTTCCACCAAGGCCGAAGGCATGGGCATCGGCCTCAACCTGTGCCGCACCATCGTCGAATCGCACCACGGCCGCATGCAGGCGGAGAACATCTACAATGGAATGGAAGTGTCGGGCTGCCGGTTTTCCTTCTGGATACCCGTCTCCGGCGCAACAGGTCCGGTCGTGGGCAAGGATGCGGGGGTGACGACGGTATGAGCTTGATTCCCAAGAAGGGAACCGTTTATGTCGTGGACGACGACGAGGCGGTCCGCGATTCGCTGCAGTGGCTATTGGAAGGCAAGGACTACCGGGTCCGCTGCTTCGACTCGGCCGAGTCCTTCCTGGCGCGCTACGACCCGCGCGAGGTCGCCTGCCTGATCGTCGACATCCGCATGGGCGGCATGACGGGGCTGGAACTGCAGGACCGCCTGGTCGAACGCAAGTCGCCCCTGCCCGTGGTGTTCATCACCGGCCATGGCGACGTGCCGATGGCGGTGAACACCATGAAGAAGGGCGCCATGGATTTCATCCAGAAGCCCTTCAAGGAAGACGAGCTGGTGAGCCTGGTCGAGCGCATGCTCGAACGCGCCAAGGACACCTTCGCCGAGTTCCAGAGCGCGGCCAGCCGCGACGCCCTGCTGTCCAAGCTGACCTCGCGCGAGGCGCAGGTGCTCGAGCGCATCGTCGCCGGCCGCCTGAACACGCAGATCGCCGACGACCTGGGCATCAGCATCAAGACGGTGGAGGCGCACCGCGCCAACATCATGGAAAAGCTCAACGCCAACACCGTGGCCGACCTGCTCAAGATCGCCCTGGGGCAGACGCCGGCGAAGGCCTGAATTCGAACCCTGCACTCCGGACATCCAAACTTCCGGACGCAAAGGTCGCAAAAGCTTCGCAAAGGACGCAAAAAAGACAAAGAAGACTTTGAAGGTTTTCTTTTGCGACTTTCGCGCCGCTTTTGCGACTTTTGCGTCCGGTCTTCCGCATTCAAAGCATGACAGCACAACTCATCGACGGCAACGCGCTGGCGCAGAAGGTCCGCGCCGAAGTCGCCGGCCGCACCGCCGCCCTCAAGGCCCGAGGCATCCAGCCGCACCTGGCCATCATCCTCGTGGGCGAGGATCCGGCCAGCCAGGTGTACGTGAAGCACAAGGTCGCCGACAGCGAGCAGACCGGCCTCAAGGCCACCCTGGAACGCCTGCCCGCGACGCTGACCGAGGCCGAGCTGCTGGCGCGCATCGCCGCCCTCAACGCCGATCCATCGGTGCACGGCATCCTGGTGCAGCTGCCCTTGCCCAAGCACATGGACAGCGCCCGCGTGATCGAGACCATCTCGCCGGCCAAGGACGTCGACGGCTTCCACGTGGCCAGCGCCGGCGCGCTGATGGTGGGGCAGCCCGGCTTCTGGCCTTGCACGCCCTACGGCTGCCTGAAGATGCTGGACTCGATCGGCTACGACCTCAAGGGCAAGCACGCGGTGGTCATCGGCCGCAGCAACATCGTGGGCAAGCCCATGGCCATGATGCTGCTGGGCCGCGACGCCACGGTGACCATCTGCCACAGCCGCACGCAGGACCTGAAGGCGCTGACCCTGCAGGCCGACGTGGTGGTGGCGGCCGTGGGCAAGCGCAACGTGCTGACCGCCGACATGGTCAAGCCCGGCACCGTGGTCATCGACGTGGGCATGAACCGCAACGACGAAGGCAGGCTGTGCGGCGACGTCGACTTCGCCGGGGTCAAGGAGGTGGCCTCCTGGATCACCCCCGTTCCCGGCGGCGTCGGCCCCATGACCCGCGCGATGCTGCTGGTGAACACCCTGGAAGCCGCCGAACGCGCGAGCGCCTGACACGACGGCCTGGCACGAGAACAGCCGGACGCAAAAGTCGCAAAGGCTACGCAAAAATCGCAAACGAACAGCCAGTAGGAATCTTTCCGTGGAAGTCCTTTTTGCGACTCTTGCGGAACCTTCGCGACTTTTACGTCCGGCTGCCCGCTTTCGCTGCCCGCCTTCGCTGTCCACCTTCGACAATCCCCGCGATCCACATTGCCTATGCGCAGCACCGTTGAATCAGCGCGGACTGCCGCAAAATCAGGGGGATGAGCAACCCCCTCCTCGACTTCAACGACCTTCCCCTGTTCGACGCGGTGCGGCCGGAACACGTCGCCCCGGCGCTGGATGAACTGCTGGGCCAGGCGGACCAGGCGCTGGCGACCGTCACGGCGCCGGAGTTCCCGGCCGACTGGAACGCGATCGCGAAGGTGCTGGACGTCGCCACCGAGCGGCTTGGTCGGGCCTGGGGGGTGGTGGGCCATCTCAATGCGGTGGCCGACACGCCGCAGCTGCGCGCGGCCTACAACGAAGCCCTGCCCCGCGTGACCGAGTTCTGGACCCGGCTGGGCGCCAGCGAGGCGCTGTTCGCCAAGTACAAGGCCATCGATGCCGCGGCGCTCGGCGCCGAGCAGCGCCAGGCCCTGAAGAATGCGCTGCGCAATTTCAAGTTGTCCGGCGCCGAGCTGGAAGGCGCGGCCAAGGAACGCTTCGCCGCCATCCAGGAGCGCCAGGCGGAGCTGAGCCAGAAGTTCAGCGAGCACGCGCTCGACGCCACCGATGTCTTCGCCTACTACGCCGACGAGGACGAGCTCGAGGGCGTTCCGCCAGACGTGGTGCAGGCGGCCCGGGCTGCTGCCGAGGCCGAGGGCAAGGCCGGCTACAAGCTCACGCTGAAGATGCCCAGCTACCTGCCGGTCATGCAGTTCGGCCACAAGCGCACGCTGCGCGAGCGCCTCTACCGCGCCTATGTCACCCGCGCCAGCGACCAGGGCGATCCGAAGTTCGACAACAGCGCGCTGATCCGCGAGATCCTCGCCCTGCGCCAGGAAGAGGCGCGGCTGCTGGGTTTCGCCAACTTCGCCGAGGTGTCGGTGGTCAGCAAGATGGCGGAGTCGCCGGCGCAGGTGATCCAGTTCCTGCGCGACCTCGCCCACCGGGCTCGCCCGCATGCCCTGAAGGACGTCGAGGACATGCGCCGCTTCGCCGCCGAAGAACTGGGCATCGCCGACCCGCAGGCCTGGGACTGGGCCTACATCGGGGAGAAGCTCAAGGAGGCGCGCTATGCCTTCAGCGAGCAGGAGGTCAAGCAGTACTTCCCGGCGCCCAAGGTGCTGGCCGGCCTGTTCAAGATCGTCGAGACGCTGTTCGAGGTGGAGATCCGCCGCGACTACGCGCCGGCCTGGCACCCGGCGGTGGAGTTCTACCGCATCGAGCGCGGCGGCCAGCTGGTAGGCCAGTTCTACCTGGACCCGAGTGCCCGCACCGGCAAGCGTGGCGGCGCCTGGATGGACGACGTGCGCGCCCGCTGGCTGCGTCCCGACGACGGCCGGCTGCAGACGCCCGTGGCGCACCTGGTGTGCAACTTCGCCGAGGGCGTGGACGGCAAGCCGCCGCTGCTGACACACGACGACGTCATCACCCTGTTCCACGAGACCGGCCACGGCCTGCACCACATGCTCACGCAGGTCAACGAGCGCGATGTCTCGGGCATCAGCGGCGTCGAATGGGACGCCGTGGAGCTGCCCAGCCAGTTCATGGAGAACTTCTGCTGGGAATGGGGCGTGCTGAAGTACATGACCGCGCACGTCGAGACCGGCGAGCCGCTGCCGCGCCCGCTGTTCGACAAAATGCTGGCCGCCAAGAACTTCCAGAGCGGCCTGGCGACCCTGCGCCAGATCGAGTTCGCGCTGTTCGACATGCTGCTGCACACCGAACACGACCCGCTGGCCGACTTCATGCCGCTGCTGCAGAAGGTGCGCGACGAGGTGTCCGTGCTGCATCCGCCAGCCTTCAACCGCATGGCCCACACCTTCAGCCACATCTTCGCGGGCGGCTATGCGGCGGGCTACTACAGCTACAAGTGGGCCGAGGTGCTGAGCGCCGACGCCTATGCGGCCTTCGAGGAGACGGCCGGCGCGGACGGCATGCCCAGCGTGCAAACCGGGCGAAAATACCGCAAGGCCATCCTGGAGGCCGGGGGCAGCCGCCCCGCCATGGAGTCGTTCAAGGCGTTCCGTGGCCGGGAGCCGACACTCGACGCTCTGTTGCGGCACCAGGGAATGGGCTGAGCTATAACAACTGGATTCCAACGGAGGTACAGCCGATGTCCCGTGTTCGTCGTTCGGGCCTTGCCGCACTCGCGGCCGCGGCCGCCCTGGCTGCCGCCAGCGCGGGCGCCCAGCAGGTCTATCGCATCGTCGGTCCCGACGGCCGCGTGACCTTTTCCGACAAGCCGCCGGTCGAAGGCCGCGCCACCGCGGCGCCGGCGGCGGCCACGCCCGCCGCCGGCGGACGTGGAGGCGCCCTGCCCTTCGAGCTGCGCACCGTTGCCAGCCGCTTCCCCGTCACCCTGTACACGGGCGACCAGTGCGCGCCCTGCACCAGCGGGCGCAGTTTCCTGCAGGCGCGCGGCATCCCCTTCACCGAGCGCACCATCACGACGAGCGAGGACGCCGCGGCGCTGGCGCGCCTGAGCGGGGGCAACCAGCTGCCGCTGCTGACCATCGGCGGCCAGCAGCTCAAGGGCTATTCCGACGCGGAGTGGACGCAATACCTCGACGCCGCCGGCTATCCGAAGACCTCGCAGCTGCCTGCCAGCTACCGCAACCCGGCCCCCGCGCCGCTGGTGGCGGTGCAGCAGGCGCCGGTGCCGGCAACGCCGGTCGCCGAGACGGCGCAGCAGCAGGCCGCGCCGGCCGATCCGGCGCCCGCGTCCGGCCCTGCACCGTCGAATCCGGCCGGCATCCGCTTCTGAACCGGTGGGCCCGGCCGCGCCGGGCCGGCTTCAGGAGAAGTCCAGCGTCTGCACGCCCTCGGGGGTGCCCAGCAGGCACAAGGCGGCCTTCTGGTGGGCGAACACCCCCACCGTGACCACGCCCGGCCACTGGTTCACCTCGGTCTCGAAGGCCACCGGCTCGGCGATGCGCAGGCCGGTCACGTCCAGGATGTGCTGGCCGTTGTCGGTCACCAGCGGCTGGCCGTCCTTCAGCCGCACCGTCGCCGTGCCGCCCATGGCCTGGAACTGGCGCACCAGGCGCTGCGTGGCCATGGGGATCACTTCCACCGGCAAGGGAAAGCGCCCCAGCACCTCGACCCGCTTGGAGGCGTCGGCAATGCAGATGAAGCGCCGCGACTGGGCCGCCACGATCTTCTCGCGCGTCAGCGCCGCGCCCCCGCCCTTGACCATGTGGCCGCGGCCGTCGATCTCGTCGGCGCCGTCGATGTAGACCGCCAGCTCACCCACCTCGTTGGCATCGAACACCCGGATGCCCACGGCCCGCAGGCGCTCGGTGGACGCCTCCGAGCTGGAGACGGCGCCCGGAATCCGGTCGCGCACCTCCGCCAGGGCCTCGATGAACTTGTTGACGGTGGAGCCGGTGCCGACCCCCACCACTTCGCCCAGTGGCACATGCGCCAGGGCCGCGCGGCCCACCAGCGTCTTGAGTTCGTCCTGCGTCACGCGACAATCCCCGATTGATCTCCAAAGCCGGAATTATCGGATGTCCCTCCTCCCCTACGGCCTGGCCCGGCCTTTCCTGTTCGGGCTCGACCCGGAAACTGCGCACGACCTGACGCTGGACGCGCTGGCCCGGGTGCAGCGCACGCCGCTCCAGCTGGCCTTTCGCAACAGTTTCGTCGACGATCCCGTGGAACTGGCCGGCCTGCGCTTTCCCAACCGTGTCGGCCTGGCCGCCGGACTCGACAAGAACGCCCGCTGCATCGACGCGCTGGGCGCGATGGGCTTCGGCTTCGTCGAGGTCGGCACGGTCACGCCCCGGCCGCAGCCGGGCAATCCCAAGCCGCGCATGTTCCGCCTGCCCGACGCCAACGCGCTGATCAACCGCCTGGGCTTCAACAACGACGGGCTGGACGCTTTCGTCGCCAACGTGCAGCGCGCAGGCTTTCGCCACCAGGGCCGGCTGCTGGGACTGAACATCGGCAAGAACGCCGCCACGCCCATCGAGCGGGCCACCGACGACTTCCTGGCCTGCCTGGAAGGCGTGTATCCGCATGCCGACTACGTGACGGTCAACATCTCCAGTCCCAACACCAAGAACCTGCGGGCCCTGCAGGCCGACGAGGCGCTGGACGCGCTGCTGTCTGCGGTGGCGGCCCGACGCGCCGAACTGGCGCAGCAGCATGGCCGGCGCGTTCCGCTGTTCGTCAAGATCGCCCCCGACCTCGACGTCCAGCAGGTGGAGGTGATCGCCGCCACCTTGCGGCGCCACGGCATGGACGGCGTGGTCGCCACCAACACCACCATCGCGCGCGACGCCGTGCGCGGCCTGCCGCACGCCGAGGAAACCGGCGGCCTGAGCGGCTCGCCGGTGCTCGAGGCGAGCAACCGCGTGATCGCGCAGCTGCGCGCCGCGCTGGGGCGCGGCTTCCCCATCATCGGCGTGGGCGGTATCCTCAGCGCCGAGGACGCGCTGTCCAAGCTGCAGGCGGGCGCCGACGTGGTGCAGCTCTACACGGGGCTGATCTACAAGGGGCCGGCGCTGGTCGACGAGGTGTCGCGCGCTTTCCAGCGCGAGGCGGCATTGCGCCGGTGAGAAGGCTTGGGGTCGTGGCGGCGCATGGCCGCCCTCCCCGGGGGCAGCGGCCCGCGCCGCCCTCGCCCAGGCACGCGAGCACCGCCTCGCCGATCGCCAGCGCGCTCGTGAGC
>JAEZKX010000376.1 GCA_023436025.1 Pseudomonadota bacterium
GGCCGCCACCTGGTGGCGCGCCTCGTGCGAGACGCCGGCCGTGTGGTAGGTCGCCACCACGTTGGGCAGCGTCAGCAGGGGGTGGTCCAGCGGGGGCGGCTCCGGCTGCCACACGTCGAGCCCGGCGCCCGCGAGATGGCCGCTGCGCACGGCGTCGTACAAGGCCTGCTCGTCGTGGATGCCGCCGCGTGCGGTGCTGACGAAGATCGCGCCGGGCTTCATGGCCGCGAAGCGCGGGGCATCGAACAGCCCCAGGGTGCTGCGGTCGCGCGGGCAGTGCAGCGAGACCACGTCGGATGCACGCACCAGCGTGTCCAGCTCCACCGGCTCGGCGCCGCGCTGGCGCACCTCGTCGTCGGCCACGAAAGGGTCGTGCGCCAGCACCCGCATGCCGAAGGCACGCGCCAGCTGCGCGGTACGCCGGCCGGTTTCGCCGATGCCGACCACGCCCAGCGTGCGGCCGTGCAGGTCGTGGCCCATCAGCGACTCGCGCGCGAAGCCGCGTTCGGTGCGCAACTTGCGGTCCGATTCGACGATGCGGCGCGAGACCGCCAGCATGAGGCCCAGCGTCATCTCGGCGACGGCCGGCGCATTGCCGCCCGCCTGGTTGAGCACCAGCACGCCGGCGCGGGTGCAGGCGTCGACATCCACCGTGTCGTACCCCGCGCCGTTGGAGGACACGCACAGCAGCCGCGGGCAGCGCTCCAGCAGCGCAGAGCCGGCATGGAAGGGCCGCGGCAGCTCGTTCACCGCGGCCGAGATCTGGTAGACATGGGCGCGCTGCAGGGCCGCCCAGCAGGCGTCCTCGGGCGCGGCCAGCGCGCCGACCTCCAGCGTCAAGCCCGGTGCAGCGGCCAGCGTGGCGTCGAACACGGGCGCCAGCCAGTGGTCGAAGCGGAAGACGTGCAGGGCGGGCGTCACCGGGCGTCACCCCTGGCACCGCCGTTCGACCTGCCCCCGCTGGCGGCGCCGGCCGCGACGGCCTGTTGCGGCGAGGCCTGTGCCAGGTCCTTGTGCGGGCCGCAGCCCGGCTTCTTGTTGTTCATCACTCGGTTCATGGTCCCTGTGAGTTGACCACAACCCGCCCCGTCGAGCCGTCCCGCAGCGGCAGAGGTCTTGCTGCGCGGGGACCGCGACGCTGCACGCCCATGGGCGCGGGTGCGCACGCGCAGGACGAACGCCACTGCCGGCGGCACGGCAGCGTGGCGCCGGGACCAGGCGGTCGCCTCCACGCATGCACCTATCATCCGGACGTTCACGCGCCACCCAGGAGACAACGAAAGAATGACCGCATCCCCCGAGCTGCTGCAGCGGCTGCATCCCGAACTCGCCGAGCGCGTGCGCCGCATCGAAGCCGCCGGCGGCAAGCCAGGCCACCTGCAGACGCCCGCCGAAGTACGCGCGGCCTTCCTCGCCGCCAGGCAGCCGCTGCAGCGCAGCGCCACCGGCCTCGCCATCGCCGACCGCCAGCTCGAGCGCAAGGACGGCCCGCCGATCCCGCTGCGCACCTACGTGCCGCAGGCCGCGGCGCCGCTGGCCGCCCTGGCCTTCTTCCACGGCGGCGGCTTCACCAATGGCGACCTCGACAGCCACGACGCCCTCGCCTGCGCGCTGGCGCTGGAATCCGGCTGCGCCGTCGTCGCGGTCGACTACCGCGTGCTGCCGGACCATCCCTTCCCCGCCGCCTTCGACGACGCCGTCGCGGTGCTGCGCTGGTTGCCCGCGTGGTGCGACGAACTGGGCCTGGCACGGGAGCGCATCGCCGCCGGCGGCGACAGCTCGGGCGCCAACCTGGCGATGGCCGCGGCGCTGCAGCTGCGCAGCACGCTCAGGCTGCGCGCGCTGTGGCTGGCCTACCCCATCATCGGCGGCGACTTCGAGACGCCCTCGTACATCGAGAACGCCGAGGCGCCCCTGCTCACGCGGGCGCGCTGCCAGCGCATCCTGGAAGACTACCTGGGCCGGCCGCCGACTTCGGCCGACTGGCGCGTGACGCCGCTGCTGCATCCCGACGTGGAGAAGCTGCCGCCGGTGGTGGCCATCGCCGCCGAACTCGACCCGCTGCGCAGCGACGCCGAGATCCTGGTGGAGCGCCTGGGGCCTGGCAGCGGCTCGGTGCTGGTCGAAGGCGGCGGCATGCCGCACGGCTTCCTGCGCTGGATCGAAGACAGCGTCGCCTGCCAGGCGGTCGCCAGCACGAGCTTCGCCGCCCTGAGGCGCCTGCTGGCAGCCAACTGACGCAGTTCAGTCGCCGTCCGGGCCGGCGTCGTAGCGCGCGGCCTGGCGCAGCAGCTCCGGCGTGCCGATCAGCGCATTGAGCTGGTCGAAGTCGAGCATGCGTTCGCGCTCCGGCGCGGTGGTCTGGTGCGCGCGCAGGCTGGCGTAATAGCGCTGCAGCGTGTGCGCCACCGCGCGCGCCGTGCCGCCGGGGAAGATGACGATGCGAAAGCCGATGCGCCCCAGCTCCTCGGCCGAAGCCACCGGCGTCTTGCCGCCTTCGACCATGTTGGCCAAAAGCGGCACCCGCCCGGCGAAGCGCTCGCATGCCGCCTGCATCTGCTGCGGCGTGCGCAGCGCCTCGATGAACAGCGCGTCGACGCCGCAGGCGAGGTAGGCCTCGGCGCGCTCCATGGCGGCGTCGAAGCCCTCCACCGCCACCGCATCGGTGCGCGCCAGCACCAGCGTGCCGGCGTCGTGGCGGGCGTCGAGCGCGGCGCGCAGCTTGCCGCACATCTCGCCCACGGGGATCACGCCCTTGCCGTCCAGGTGGCCGCAGCGCTTGGGAAAGGTCTGGTCCTCCAGCTGCACCATCGCCGCGCCGGCGCGCTCGAAGGCGCGCACCGTGCGCTGCGTGTTGAGCGCGTTGCCGAAGCCGGTGTCGGCGTCGACGATCACCGGCAGCGCGACCCGCTCGGTGATGCGCGCCAGCGTGTCGGCCACCTCGGTGGCGGTGGTGAGGCCGACGTCGGAGCGGCCCAGCCGGGTGTAGGCAATGGAGGCGCCGGACAGGTAGAGGGCCTCGAAGCCCGCCTGTTCGGCGACCAGCGCGGTGAGCGCGTCGTAGACACCGGGCGCCAGCAGGGCGGGCGCGGATTGCAGGCGTTGGCGCAGGGTCGGGGCGGGCATGGCGTCCATTGTGGCGTCGGGCGGCCCTGGGCCGCAAACAGCACCGGCCCCCTGCGGCCCCGGCGGACTCGGTGGCTGTGGCGCCGATGCCGCGTAGGCACATCACCGCATGACCGGCATGGCTGCCTCATCAATAATCCATGCACCCGCGTCCACCCCTCGATGAGCCCCCACCTCACACCCTCCCGGCCCTGGTGGCTGGCGTGCATGCTGGGCGCAACGCTGGCCACGGCGCAGGCGCAGGCGCCGGACAGCCTGGCCGACCTCTCGCTGGAAGAACTCTCGGGCATCCAGGTCACCTCGGTGGGCAAGCGGGTGCAGCGCCTGGCCGACGTGCCGGGTGCGCTCTACGTGATCACGCAGGAAGACATCCGCCGCTCCGGCGCGGTCACCCTGCCCGAGGTGCTGCGCCTCGCCCCCAATCTCTCGGTCGCGCGCGCCGACGCCACCCAGTACGCGATCAGCGCGCGCGGCTTCAGCAGCGTGCTGTCCAACAAGATGCTGGTGGTGGTGGACGGGCGCACCGTCTATTCACCGCTGTTCTCCGGCGTGTTCTGGGAGGTGCAGGACGTGCTGCTGGAGGACATCGAGCGCATCGAGGTGCTCAGCGGCGCCAGCGCCACGCTGTACGGCTCCAACGCGGTCAACGGCGTCATCAACATCGTCACCCGCAGCGCCGCCGAAACCACCGGCACGCTGGCCAAGGCGGGCGGCGGCGACCAGGAGCGCGTGCTGGCCCTGCGCCACGGCGCCGTCACCACGGGGGGCACGGCCTGGCGCCTGCAGGCCAGGCGGTACGACACCGACGCGCTGCACACCGCCGGGGGCG
>JAEZKX010000394.1 GCA_023436025.1 Pseudomonadota bacterium
CTTCGTAGGCGGGCAACGGCTGCTGCGCGCCGCGCAGCACGGGCAGGTCGGCACGCGGGCCGGCCGATGGCAGCGCGGGCACCTTGTAGAGCGGAATCGAAATGCCGGCCGAAAACCAGGTGCGGTCGGTCAGCGGGCTCTCATTGAGCCGCAGGTTCACGCCGGCGTATGCCCTCCAGCCTTCCGGCATCCAGCTTTCGGGCGCGAAAACGCGCGCCCCTGCCCAGGCCGTGCTGTCTGCATACTCGATGTGCCCGCGCAGCCAGGGCACGGGCCGCCAGGCCGCCGCCGCAAACGGCCCGTGGAGCGGCGAGCGGGAGCCGTTGATGCCGGCGCCGCTGCGCCGGGCCAGGCCGGCGCTGGCTTCCCACGGCCCCTCGTTGAAGGTCGCCACGCCGTAGTAGGTGCGGAAATAGGTGACCGCGCCGCCGATGTCGGTCACGCCGGCTGCGATGCGGAACCGCCCCGCGGTATCCAGTCCGATGCCCGCCTTGGCGGAAGCCGAGAGGTCGCGCGCGCCGCAACTCTCGAAGAAGCAATTGGCATTGAGCGAATTGGCCGCCAGGCGCCCGGCAATCTCTATATTCGGCAGCAACCCGAATCCCAGGACGAAGTTGTCGCCGGAAGGGTCGCGGACAATGCCCGGAAGCTGGTTGTCGTAGCTGAACTCGGCCCGGCCCCAGTCCAGCAGATGCGCATTGGGGGTGATGCCCAAGCCGGTGAATCCTCCTTGGGTCAAGGTTTGCTGGGCCGCCACATAAGTCGGCGCCATGGCCGCAACTGAGGCGGCCAACAAGAAATGTCTGCTGATGGGCATGTCAGTTGCTCGGCGGCAATCTTAGCGGCTCGCCGGCAGGCTTTAGTTTTTGCATAATGCCGTCACCAATGAAGAAAGGATCAGGGTGGCGACTTATCTCGAATTGAAGCAGCAGGCCGAAAAGCTGATGGCCGAGGCCGAAGCAATGCGGCAGAAGGAAATTGCCGACGCCATTGCCGACGTCAAGGAGAAAATCCGGGTTTATGGGCTGACGGCGGCCGATATCGGCTTTGCGCAAGGCGGCCCTGGCCGCAGGAAATCCGCCCCGGCGACGAAGAAACCAGCCTCTCCCGTCAAATACCGGGGGCCGAATGGCGAGACCTGGTCGGGCGGGCGCGGGCGCAAGCCGCAATGGGTGGTGGACGCCCTGGCCCAGGGGAAGAAGCTGGAAGACTTCGCCGTCTAGCGGCGCAGCCCTCACCTCGAACCGTCGCCGGTGACCACCACGCGGATGGTCTTGAAGAGCAGCTTCATGTCCATCCAGAACGACCATTCGGCGACGTATTTAGCGTCGAGCTGCACCCGCTGGGCATAGGTGAGCTTGTTGCGCCCGCTCACCTGCCACAGGCCCGTGAGGCCCGGCCGCACCGCGCAATAGCTGGCCCAGGCCGAGCCATACAGGTTCTTCTGGCCCGGCATGCAGGGCCGGGGGCCCACGATGCTCATGTCGCCGACGAGCACGTTCCACAACTGGGGAAACTCATCCAGGCTGGTCTTGCGGATGAAGCGGCCAAAGGGCGTGATGCGCGGGTCGTTGTCGAGCTTCTGGAAGGCGTCCCACTGCGATTTTGCTTCCTCGTCCGTGTCAAGGAAGGAAGAGAGCACTTCATCCGCATTCGTCACCATGGACCGGAATTTGTAGAAGCGGAAGCTCCTTCCGTGCCGGCCGATACGGGCTTGTGAATAGAAGATCGGGCCCGGGGAGCTGAGCTTGACGCCGATGGCCACCGCCAGGAGGGCCGGGCCGAAGACGATGAAAAACACGAGCGCCGCGACGATGTCGAAGCCCCGCTTGCAGGCCATCTGCACCCGGCCGAGCTTGTGCTGTGCGTGCCGCGCATGGGCAGGCACATCCACAGGGATGCTGGCAATCATCGAATCGTCGTTGGACCTGTACATGTTTCTTCTTTGCTAATTGTCTCTTTCGCGACTCGCGGTAACGGCTGTCATCCTACTTGGCCGCCGCAGGGCGGCCAATCCCCAGGGCTAGGTAAGCAAGTCTTGTGACAACCAATTCACACCGGAGTCGCCCGGATCGAACTCCGGCCTACTTCGCGGCGTGGCCGGGCGCACGCCCGTACGTGTCTTCGAGCCGGACGATGTCGTCCTCGCCCAGGTAGCTTCCCGACTGCACTTCGATCAGTTCCAGGCCGATCCGCCCCCGGTTCACCAGGCGGTGGGTCTCCCCGATGGGGATGTAGGTCGACTGGTTCTCCGACAGGATGAAAGTCTCCTTGCCGCAGGTCACCTCGGCCGTGCCGCGCACCACGATCCAGTGCTCGGCCCGGTGGTGGTGCATCTGCAGGCTCAGCGAAGCCCCCGGCTTGACGAAGATGCGCTTCACCTTGAAGCGGTCGCCGTTGTCGATGGAGTCGAACCAGCCCCAGGGGCGGAACACCTTGCGGTGGATCACGGCCTCGGTGTTCTGGCTGGCTTCCAGGGTGCTCACTACCTGGCGCACGTCTTCGGCGGCCGACTTGGCCGCCACCAGCAGGGCGTCGGGCGTGTCCACGATCAGCAGGTCCGCCGTGCCCAGGGCCACCACGGGCCGGTGCGGCGCGTGGATGAAGGTGTTGGTGGCGCGCACCGCCTTGCCGGCGCCGAAGATGCGGTTGCCATCGCCATCGGCCGGTGTCAGTTCGGCGGCGGCGTTCCAGCTGCCGACGTCGCTCCAGGCGCCGGTGAAGGGAAAGACCACCAGGTTGCGGTGCTTCTGCATCACCGCATAGTCGATGCTCTCCGAGCGGCAGGCCGAGAACCTGGGGGCATCCGGGCGGATGAAGGAGCCGTCGCGCGCGGCGCCGGCCATGGCGGCCTCGCAGGCGCCCAGGATGTCGGGGCAGTGCAGCAGCAGCGCGTCCAGCATGGTGTCGGCGCGGCAGAAGAAGATGCCGGCATTCCACAGGTTGCTGCCGGCCAGCACCAGCTGGGCTGCCACCTCGGCGGCGGGCTTCTCGATGAAGCGTGCCACTTGGCTGCCGCCGTCGGCCCGGCCTTCGCCCTGCTCGATGTAGCCATAGGCCGTGCTCGGGAAGGTGGGCACCACGCCAAAGGTGACGATGGCCCCCGCCTCCGCGGCGGGAATGGCGCTCTCCACCAGGCGCGCGAAGGCCGCCGCATCCGGGATGTGGTGGTCCGAGGGGCAGACCAGCAGCAGGTCGGCCGGGTTGGCGGCCAGGGCCGCCAGGGCGATGGCGGGCGCCGTGTTGCGGGCGGCGGGCTCGAGCAGGGCCTGGCCCTGGGCGCCGGCGGCATCCAGCGATTCCGTCACCAGGAAGCGGTGGTCTTCGCCGCACACCACCAGCATGTTGTCGGCGGCGTGCCGGCCCAATGCCGCCATGCGCTCCAGCGTCAGCTGCAGCAGGCTCTTGCCGCCCACCAGCGGGATGAACTGCTTGGGGAAGGACTTGCGCGACAGCGGCCACAGGCGCGTGCCGGAGCCGCCGCACAGGATGACCGGGCGGATGGCTGCCGGCGTCGAAACAGTCGTGTTACTGCTCATGGGGTGACTCCCTCAGGTGTCGCTTTGCGTGGCCAGCCAACGCTGTGCCGCCAAGCCACAGGCGGTACCCGCCAGATCGATGAACACATCCCGGCCGGTGGGCGTGCGGCCGGGAACGAAGCTCTGCAGCCATTCGGTGCCCACCGCCAGCACCAGCGCCAGCAGCAACGCACGAAACGTTCCAGCCTGCCCGCGGCCGTACGCAGGAATCGCGGCAATGAAGAAAAACAGCACGAAGTGTGCAAGGCCTGCCCACGGAATGGCATGCCAGAGCTGGCCTTCGATTTCGGCCTTGAGCTGGCCCGGCATGGTGGCGCCCAGCAGCAGCAATGCAACGCCGGCGCCGAGCAGGCCCAGGCGTTGCGCACCCGTCAGGGTGCTCAGCCGCGTGGCGAGGCTCGGAGCTTGCTGCTGCATCTGCGCCGGCGGCTCAGCCGCGTACCTGGCCGTGCTGCGCCAGGAACCAGCGGTAGGTGTCCGCCAGCCCGTCGCGCAGGCCGATGCTCGCCTGCCAGCCGAGTTCGGCCACCTTGCCCACGTCCATCAGCTTGCGGGCCGTGCCGTCGGGTTTGCTGGTGTCGAAGGTGATGCGGCCCTGGAAGCCGGTCACGCTGGCAAGCGTCTCGGCCAGCTCCCGGATGGTGCAATCCACGCCCGTACCCACGTTGATGTGCGACAGCATCGGCCGGGTCACCTGGCGGAAGGTGTCCGCCGGCAACTCCATCACGTGCACCGAGGCAGCGGCCATGTCGTCGACGTGCAGGAACTCGCGCATGGGCGTGCCCGTGCCCCAGATGGTGACTTCGTCCTTGCCGGTGGTCGCGGCCTCGTGAAAGCGGCGCAGGAGCGCGGGGATGACGTGGCTGTTGTCGGGGTGGAAGTTGTCGTTGGGGCCGTACAGGTTGGTCGGCATCACGCTGCGGTAGTCGCGACCGTACTCGCGGTTGTAGCTTTCGCACAGCTTGATGCCGGCGATCTTGGCCACGGCGTAGGGCTCGTTGGTCGCTTCCAGCACCCCGGTGAGCAGGGCGTCCTCGCGCATGGGCTGGGGGACGGCCTTGGGATAGATGCACGACGACCCGAGGAACAGCAGCTTCTGCACACCGGCCAGGTGCGCCGAGTGCACCACGTTGCACTCGACCATGAGGTTCTCGTAGATGAACTGCGCAGGATAGGTGTTGTTGGCATGGATGCCGCCCACCTTGGCCGCGGCCAGGTACACCTGGTCGACCCGCTGCTTGCGGAAGAAGGCCTCGACCTGTTCCTGGCGGGTCAGGTCGACTTCGGCGCGGTCGGCCGTCACGATGTTGTCGTAGCCCAGCGCCCGCAGCCGGCGGACGATGGCCGAGCCGACCATGCCCTTGTGGCCGGCCACGAAGATGGCGTCGCTGCGGCTCACGAGCCGTTCTCCACCGAGACCGGCATGTGGTAGCCGTGGGCGCGCAGCAGGGCGTGGCGCTTGGCCTCGCCCAGGTCCGCGGCCACCATTTCGGCGCACATCTCCTCGACCGTGATCTCGGGCACCCAGCCCAGCTCGCGCTTGGCCTTGGAGGGGTCGCCCAGCAGGGTTTCCACTTCGGCGGGGCGGAAGTAGCGCGGGTCCACCGCCACCACCGTGTCGCCCACCTTCAAAGCGGGCGCGTCGTTCCCGCGGATTTCCGCCACGATGCCCCGCTCGTTGACGCCCTTGCCCTCGAACTGGATGCGCAGGCCCAGGTTCTCGGCCGTCATGCGGATGAAGTCGCGCACCGAAATCTGCCGGCCGGTGGCGATGACGAAGTCCTGCGGGCGTTCCTGCTGCAGCATCATCCACTGCATGCGCACGTAGTCGCGGGCATGGCCCCAGTCGCGCAGCGAGTCCATGTTGCCCATGTAGAGGCAGCTCTCCAGGCCCTGGGCGATGTTGCTCAGCCCGCGCGTGATCTTGCGGGTGACGAAGGTCTCGCCGCGGCGTGGCGATTCGTGGTTGAACAGGATGCCGTTGCAGGCATACATGCCATAGGCTTCGCGGTAATTCACCGCGATCCAGTAGGCATAAAGCTTGGCCACCGCGTAGGGCGAGCGCGGATAGAAGGGCGTGGTTTCCTTCTGCGGCGTCTCCTGCACCAGACCGTAGAGCTCGGAGGTGGACGCCTGGTAGAAGCGCGTCTTCTTCTCCAGCCCCAGCAGGCGGATGCCTTCCAGCAGGCGCAGGGTTCCCATGGCGTCGACGTCGGCCGTGTACTCCGGCGATTCGAAGCTCACCGCCACGTGCGACTGCGCGCCCAGGTTGTAGACCTCGTCCGGCTGCACCTGCTGCAGGATGCGGGTGAGGTTGGACGTGTCGGTCAGGTCGCCGTAATGCAGGATCAGCCGCTTGTTGTCGACATGCGGATCCTGGTAGATGTGGTCGATGCGGGCCGTGTTGAACTGCGAGGCACGGCGCTTGATGCCGTGCACCTCGTAGCCTTTTTCCAGCAGGAATTCGGCGAGGTAGGACCCGTCTTGGCCGGTCACGCCGGTGATCAGTGCGCGCTTGGTCATCTTGTAACTTTTTGAACCGGCGATTATCGTGCACCGCAGCAATAAAGCAACACGCAATTCGTGACGGGCTGCACAGTTGGTGTTAGATATGCAATATATCTGTCCAGCCAATGGGGTAGACGCTGCTGGCGGCGCCCGGGATGCCGCCTTTACCGGTGGTTGCAGTTGCGGTAGGCTTGCGCCCCTAAGCTCTCCGGCAGCCCTGTTTTTTTCCTAGAAGAGGCCGTTCATGAAGAAACTCTCCCTTGCGCTGGCGGCGATCGCCAGTTCCTTGCTGATCGCCGGTTGCGGCGGCGGTGGCGGCGGTGGCGATGAGCCGATCGCGGCCGACAACCTTGCCGTCTCGGCAACTGCGTCCACCACGTCTGCCGTGGTGGGTGAAACCTTCACCTTCCCGGCCGTTCCTGCATTCGGCACCACCGGCACGACGACCCTTGCCTTCACCAGCGCCGGCTCGAACCCGGCGTTTGCCATCTCCGCCGATGGCAACACGGCCCGCGGCACGACCGCCTTCGGTTCGTGCATCTTCAATGTGACGGAGTCGACCTTCCCGGCTGATCATCCGCTGGGCCTGGGCAAGCAGGTCACGGTCAATCCCTGCTCCCTGACCCTCGAAGTCAAGGGCGTGCAGACCGACAATGACGAGACGAAGACCGTCACCGCCAGGATGACCCTGGGCACCACCACCTCGGCCCAGACCGAAGTGCAGGTCGTGCTGCGCGAAAACGGCGACGTCGTCATCAATGGAACCGTCATCGGTAAGGTGGGCACCTTCGATCCCACCGGCGGCAACAGCCCGCTCAGCTGATCGGTTGCTACCCCAACGAACCCGCGCCTGGCGCGGGTTTTTTGTTTGGAGACGGCGAAGGCAGGTCTTGAAAACTACCGTTGCCCGCCCTCATTGATGCCGGGTGCGGGCGGCAGGTTCTTGAAGGTGGTCATGCTCCACCGTTTCGCTTCCACGGCGGCCTTGGGCGCCATCACGTTCTTCTGGCAGGTTCGGCAGTGGTAATGCCGCAGCGAAGGAAAAAGCCAGCGCATCCACCAACTGCGCGGAATGCGGTCCAGCGCGGCGAAGTCGCACGATTCACACGTCTTCCAGACGATCTTCATTTCTTCCCCATGCCGTGGCTGGGGAGTCAATTTACATCTGGAAACGCTCCGAGGAAAGCAGTATTTTCCGGAGTTGCGCAATAGGGACAAGCGCGCACCAAGGCCGCCCGCGATGCGCAGGTGCAGGGCACGCCATGCGCATTGGCGGTGCTGAAAAAGCCAAGGATTGGTGCCGGAGGCCGGAATCGAACCGGCACGGTGTTGCCACCGGCAGATTTTGAGTCTGCTGCGTCTACCGATTTCGCCACTCCGGCAGCGGAAGAGGGGAGCCGGAAATTATGGCACAGTGCCCCCCATGCGATATCCCACCATCGAGGACGCGATCGGCTCCACGCCGCTTGTGGCGCTGCAACGCATCGGCGCGGCCGAGAATGCGAAACGCGGCAATGTCATCCTCGGCAAGCTCGAAGGCAACAACCCCGCCGGCTCGGTCAAGGACCGTCCCGCCCTGTCGATGATCAAGCGGGCCGAGGAGCGCGGCGAGATCAAGCCGGGCGACACCCTGATCGAGGCGACTTCCGGCAACACCGGCATTGCGCTGGCCATGGCGGCGGCCATCAAGGGCTACCGCATGGTGCTGATCATGCCGGAGGACCTGTCGATCGAGCGCGCCCAGACCATGAAGGCCTTCGGCGCCGAGCTGCTGCTCACGCCCAAGAGCGGCGGCATGGAATACGCCCGCGACCTGGCCGAGAACATGCAGCGCGAAGGCAAGGGCCGCGTGCTGGACCAGTTCGCCAATGCCGACAACCCGCGCATCCACTACGAGACCACCGGCCCCGAGCTGTGGGCGCAGACCGAAGGCCGCATCACGCACTTCGTCAGCTCGATGGGCACCACCGGCACCATCACCGGCGTGGCGCGCTTCCTGCGCGAGAAGAACCCGGCGGTGCGCATCGTCGGCTGCCAGCCCAGCGAGGGTTCGCGCATCCCCGGCATCCGCAAGTGGCCGCAGGAATACCTGCCCCGCATCTTCGAGCCGGACATGGTGGACGAGATGGTCGACGTGAGCCAGGAAGACGCCGAGGACATGTGCCGGCGCCTGGCGCGCGAGGAAGGCATCTTCGCCGGCATCTCCGCGGCCGGCGCCTGCTGGGCCGCCCAGCAGATCGCGCAGCAGGTCGAGAACGCCACCATCGTCTTCGTGGTCTGCGACCGTGGCGACCGCTACCTGTCCACCGGGGTGTTCCCCGCTTGAGCGACTACAAGTTCTGCCCCCAGTGCGCCACGCCGCTGCAGTGGATCGCGCAGCAGGAAGACGGCGGCCCCAAGGAGCGGCTGCGCTGCCCGGCCTGCCAGTGGACGCACTGGAACAACCCGACGCCGGTGCTGGCGGCGGTCATCGAATACGGCGACCGCATCCTGCTGGCGCGCAATGCCGCCTGGACGCACAAGATGTACGCGCTGATCACCGGCTTCATGGAAGCCGGCGAGACGCCGCGCGAGGGCATCGCCCGCGAGATCGCCGAAGAGACCAACCTGGTCGCCGAGGAGCTGAACCTGATCGGCGTCTACGACTTCCAGCGCATGAACCAGGTGATCATCGCCTACCATGCGCGCTGCAGCGGCGAGGTGAAGCTGTCGCCCGAGCTGGTGGACTACAAGCTGTTCGGGTTCGACCAGGTGCGCTGCTGGCCCGCCGGCACGGGCTACGCGCTGGCCGACTGGCTGCGCAGCCGCGGCCGCGAGCCGCAGTTCATCGACGCGCCGCGCGGCTGAGACGAGGGGAACCATCCATGAACATCGACAAGGAAATCGACACGCGCGGGCTCAACTGCCCCCTGCCCATCCTCAAGGCCAAGAAGGCGCTGACGGAGATGCAAAGCGGGCAGTTGCTGAAGGTCGTCTCCACCGACAACGGCTCGGTGCGCGACTTCCAGGCCTTTTCCAAGCAGACGGGCAACGAGCTGGTGGAGCAGCAGACGGTGGGCGGCGAGTTCATCCATGTCCTGCGCCGGCGCTGAGCGCGTCGTCCTCGCCCATGCCGATGGCAGCACCGCGGAACTGAGCCTGGGCGGCGGGCAGCTGCTCTCCTGGCGCACCGCAGACGGTACCGAGCAGCTGTACCGCAGCCCGCTGTCGCACACCTTGCCGGTGCGCGGCGGCGCGCCCATCTGCTTTCCCCAGTTCGCCGATCGCGGGCCGCTGGCCAAGCACGGCTTCGCCCGCACCAGTCCATGGGCGCTGGTGGAGCGCTCCGCCACCGCCTGCGTGCTTCGCCTGGACGATAGTGCCGCGCCTGCGGCCTGGCCGCATCGCTTCCGACTGGACCTGGAGGTGCGGCTGGAGGCCCAGGCCATCGCGCTCGCGCTGGAAGCGACCAACACGGGCGCCGCCCGCTTCGATTTCACCTGCGCCATCCATACCTACCTGGCGGTGCAGGACGTGCGGCGGGTGCGCGTGCACGGCCTGGCCGGCTGCGCCTACGAGGACGCGCTTCAAGGCTTCCGTCTGGACGTGCAGCCGCCGCCGGGGCCGGCGTTCGAGGGCGAGATCGACCGCGTCTACCGCCAGGCCCCGGCGGTGCTGGAGCTGGCCGGCGACGGCAGCGCGCCGCGCCGCCTCACGCAAAGCGGCTTTGCCGATACCGTGGTGTGGAACCCGGGGCCGGACAAGGCCGCCCGCCTGGGCGACATGCCGCCGGCCGACTGGTTGCGCATGCTGTGCGTCGAGGCCGCGGTGGCGGCC
>JAEZKX010000425.1 GCA_023436025.1 Pseudomonadota bacterium
GCGGCTCGGGATCGGTGACATCCAGCCCGGCGCCGGCGATGTGGCCCTCGGCCAGCGCGGCAGCCAGGCTGTCGCTGTCGACCACGGTGCCGCGCCCGACGTTGACCACCAGCGACCCGGGGCGGCAGGCGCGCCAGGCAGCGGCATCGAACACGCCGCGGATGCCGGGCGCGTCCGGCAGCGAGATCGCCACCGCGTCCGATTGCGCCAGCGCCTCGTGCAGGCGGGCGAGCGGATACACGGTGCGGGCCAGGTCCGGTGCGTCGTTGCGGCCGCTGCGGTTGACGGCGATGCATTCCATGCCGAAAGCCTGCGCGCGCCTGGCGATCTCGCGGCCGATGCGGCCGTAGCCTGCCAGGCACAGCGTGCGTCCTTCCAGCGAGGTGATGTCGGCGGCATGGGCGTGCGACCACTCGGCGCGCGCGCCTTGCACCGCGGCATCGCCGATGCGGCGCGCCACCGCCAGCAGCAGGGCCAGGGCGTGCTCGGCCACCACCGGAGCCGCGGTCTCGCCGACACCGGTCACGGTGAGATGCGGCGGCACGCCGTGGGCCTCCACGCCTTCCTGGCCGGTGGAGATCAGTTGCAGCCAGCGCAGCCGCGGCGCGGCGCGCACCGCCTGCGCGAGGGCGGCGCTGTAGCCGGGGCTCGCCCCCATCAGCAGCGCGGCGTCGGCCTCCTGCAGCGCGGCGCAGGCCGCTTCGGCATCGGCGGGCACCACCAGCGTGATGCCTTCCTCGTTGCGCAGGCCGGCGGCCAGCGCCTGCAACTGGCTGGTGAAAAGGGTCCAGAGAACGACGCGGATCATGCTGGCCGGCTTTATAGCAAGGCGTGCCAGCAAGGCCGGCGCCGCGGCGCGCCTCCGGCCTGCGCCGCCGACACGTTGAGACGAAAGTCCCTATTTCCTGTTTTATCTGAAGGATCGACAGTCATCGGCTGCTTTTTTCTTTTGACATCCTGCCTTAGCTTCGGTCTCCTGACCACACCTGTCCCTGGAGACACTTGATGAAAAAGGCCCTTGCCCTCCTGGCCGTCGTCCTCACGCTGGGACTGACGCTGCCTTTCGACGCTGAAGCCCGCCGCTTGGGCGGCGGCAAATCCGCCGGCATGCAGCGGCAGAACGTGACGCAACCGAACAATCCCCCCGGCCGCACGCCGGCATCGCCGTCGCAGGCCGCTCCTGCCGCTGGCGCCGCCGCCGCGCCCGCCGCCGCTGCCGCCAAGCGCAGCTGGATGGGCCCCCTCGCCGGCCTGGCCGCCGGTCTGGGCCTGGCCGCGCTCGCCTCGCACCTGGGCTTCGGCGAAGCCTTCGCCAACATGCTGATGATCGGCCTGCTGGTGATGGCCGCGCTGGCGCTGTTCGCCTTCTTCATGCGCAAGCGCGCGGCCGCGCAGCAGGGCGGCCTCGCCGGTGCAGGTGGCATGGGCGGCATGGGCGGCATGGGCAACGTGATGCGCCAGCCGGCGCAGGATGGCAACACGGCCTTCCGCGGCGTGCAACCGGCGCCGCAGCGCCCGGGCGGTTCGCTGATCGGCTCGCGCATCGGCTCCGGTCTCGGCGCCGCGCCCTCCACCGAAGTCGGCAGCATCCCCGCCGACTTCGACAAGGCCGCGTTCGAACGCACCGCCCGCGACCAGTTCCTGGCGCTGCAGGCCGCCAACGACGCGCGCGACCTGGATCGCCTGCGTGACTACCTGACGCCGGACATGTTCGCGCTGGTGAGCGCCGAGATCGCCGAGCGCGGCGACGCGGTGCAGAAGACCGAGGTGTTCGGCCTGCAGGCGCAGGTGCTGG
Organism: Pseudomonadota bacterium; assembly: GCA_023436025.1. GTDB lineage: Bacteria > Pseudomonadota > Gammaproteobacteria > Burkholderiales > Burkholderiaceae_C > Ramlibacter. The sequence goes on from JAEZKX010000425.1 coordinate 1,796, forward strand.
AAGTCGCGCAGGACGAAGTGCAGTACATCGTCAGCGTGCGCTTCACCGGCGGCATCCGCGAGCAGGCGGGCGCCGAATCGGAGGACCTCGACGAGGTGTGGCACCTGGTGAAGCCGCTCAAGGGCTTCGCAGGCTGGACCATTGCCGGGATCCAGCAGGTCGAGTGATCCGGTGGGGGCGCAAGGCCCCCACCTTGTCCCTTCCTCCACGGGGAAGGGGAGAAGAATCCAGGCTCAGTGCGCGGCGACCAGCCGCTGCACCAGCGGATGCTGGATCTTGCGCTGCGCCGAGATCAGCCAGAAATGCTCCACCACCTCGGGGCAGTCGCCCAGGTGGTGCAGGGCCTCGTCCTTCAGCAGCTCCTCGTTCGACCACTGCGAGCTGGGAAAGGCCCCCATGCCGCTGCGGCCGAAGGCGGCCAGCAGCGCGCTGTCCTCGAACTCCCCGGCGATGTGCGGACGGATGCCTTTGCGTTCGAACCAGTGGTCCAGTCGCGCCCGCACCGCCGCATGCGCCGTCGGCAGCAGCACCGGCAGCTCGCTCAGGCAGGCGGGGAAGGGCAGCTTGCAGCTGCGCGCCAGGTCGACCGGGGCGAACCAGGCCATGGATGCATCGCCCAGGGCGTGACCGTACAGCCGCAGGTTGGGATTGGGCGGCGCGGCGCGGTCGGACAGCACCGCGTCCAGCTTGTGCAGCGCCAGCTCGGCCAGCAGGCGGTCGAAGTCGTCCTCGTGGCACAACAGGCGCACGCGCGCATCTTCCAGTGCAGGCTGCAGCAGGTGCCGCACCACCAGCTTGGGCAGTCCGTCGCTGATGCCCACGGCCAGGCGCAGCCCGTGGCTGGTGGCCGCCTCGTGCACCGCCATGGGCAGCCGCTCGCCCAGCTGGAAGATCTGGTCGGCCAGGCCGACGGCGGCGAGGCCGGCGTCGGTCAGCGCGATGCCGCGGCCGGCCGGCTTGAACAGCGCATGGCCGAGCGACTGCTCCAGCGCCCGCACCTGCGCGCTGACGGTCTGCACGGCCATGCCCAGCCGTTCCGCAGCCCGGGCCATGCCGCCTTCCTTGGCGACCACCCAGAAGTAGTAGAGATGGTGGTAATTGAGCGGCGCGGCCACGGCGCGAGTGTGCCCGAAACGTGGCGCCTGTCGCGGCGGTGAGGGCGGTGAGGGCGGTGAGGGCGGTGAGGGCGGTGAGGGCGGTGAGCTGCGGTGAGCTGCGGTGAGCTGCGGCCGCGGCGGCGCCCCGCCAGGCGCTGAATCCTCTAGAGTGCCGCCATGGAAGCAACGCCCATGATGTGGGGCCTGTTCATCGGCTTCGTCGTCGTCGCCCTCGCGGTCGACTTCCTCGCGCTGGAGAAGCAGGGCGCGCACGCCGTCGGGATGCGCGAGGCGGCCGTCTGGTCGCTGCTGTGGGTGGGGGTGTCCTTCTTCTTCGTCGGCTGGCTGTGGTGGTACCTGGGCGGCGCCGATGACGACCCGGCGCGGCGCGCACTGGCCAACGACAAGGGGCTGGAATTCCTCACCGGCTACCTGATCGAGAAGGCGCTGGCGGTGGACAACATCTTCGTCTTCCTGATGGTGTTCACCTACTTCGGCGTGCCGCCGCAGTACCAGAAGCGCGTGCTGATGTTCGGCATCCTGGGCGCGCTGGTGCTGCGCGCGGGGATGATCCTGGTGGGCGCCTGGCTGATCGAGCAGTTCCACTGGATCCTCTACCTGTTCGGCGCCTTCCTGGTGTTCACCGGCATCAAGATGTGGTGGGCCGCCGGCGAGGAGCCCGACCTGGGCGACAACCCCATCCTGCGCTGGATCAACAAGCGCATGAAGGTGGCGCCCGACTACGACGGCGAGCGCTTCTACACGGTGGTCGACGGCGTGAAGATGGCCACGCCGCTGCTGGTGGTGATCCTGCTGATCGGCGTGGTCGACGTGATCTTCGCGGTCGACTCCATCCCGGCGATCTTCGCCATCACCACCGATCCGTTCATCGTGCTGACCTCCAACGTGTTCGCCATCCTCGGCCTGCGCGCCATGTACTTCCTGCTGGCGGGCATGCACGAGAAGTTCCACCTGCTGTCCTACGGGCTGGCGGTGGTGCTGGTGTTCATCGGCGCCAAGATGCTGATGATCGACATCTACAAGATCCCCACGCTGGTGTCGCTGGGCGTGACGGTGGCGGTGCTGGCGGTGTCCATGGTGCTGTCGCTGAAGATCCCGCCCAGGGGACAGCACCGCAGCGCCTACCCGTTCGCGCGCAAGGAGCGGCGCGACCGCCGCCGCAGGTAGGGGCCGGTCCCGGTCACAATGGCCGGGCCCATGACCTCGCCCGTCCTGCCGTCCCGCGCCGCCGGGACCTCGCTGTACACCGCCTTCCTGCCGCTGTTGCCGTACATGCTGTCCATGTTCGGCGGCTTCCTGGCCATCGGCATGGCCTTCCCGGTGGTGCCGCGCTTTGTGCATGACTCGCTGGGGCAGGGCGCGGCGGTGGTCGGCCTGGTCATGGGCAGCCAGTTCGTCTCTTGCTTCTTCGGCCGCCTGTGGGCCGGCCACGTGGTCGATACGCGCGGGCCGCAGGTGGCGGTGCGCATCGGCATGGCCGCCGCGGCCGGTGCCGGCCTGGTCTACCTCGCCTGCGTGCCGTTCGCGGGCCAGCCGGCCGCCGCCGTGGCGGTGCTGGTG
>JAEZKX010000433.1 GCA_023436025.1 Pseudomonadota bacterium
GGGCCACGGCGTGCGGGTCGGGACGCCGGGAGCCGCGTTCCATGAAGGGGAACTGGTAGCGCAGCACGGCGACGCCGGCGGCAGCCAGGCGCTGCGCCAGGTCGGCCAGGAAGGGGTGCGCCATGCCGGCGCCGGCACCGTGGGCGAGCACGCAGGCGGCCCAGGGCGAGGGCGGCGCGTCGAGCAGGGCGGAGACGGTGGCGCCGTCGGCAAGGGTCAGGTGCAGGGGAGTGGTCATGGGGTGGCAGCCAGTCGCGGTATTCTCCGGCGGATGTCCCTGCGCCGGCGCTCCCTCCTGCTCGCGACCCTGGCCCTGGCGGCCTGCAGCCGCAAACCGAAGCTGGCGGCGCTGCCGGCCGGCGCCACCGTGCTGGCCTTGGGCGATTCCATCACCTTCGGCACCGGCGCCACCCCGGAGACCAGCTACCCGGCGGTGCTGGCCGAGCGCACCGGATGGAACATCGTGAATGCCGGCGTGCCCGGCGACACCTCCGCCGGCGCCCTGGCGCGCCTGCCTGCGCTGCTGGAGCAGCACCAGCCCCGGCTGGTGCTGGTCAGCATCGGCGGCAACGATTTCCTGCGGCGGGTGCCGCCGGACCAGACCCGCGACACCATCCGCGCCATCTGCCAGCGTGCGGCGCAGGCAGGCGCGCAGGTGCTGCTGGTGGGCATTCCGGAGGTCAGCGCGCTGGCGGCGGCCGCCCGTTCGCTGTCCGACCACGCGATGTACGCGGAGCTGGCGCAGGAGCTGGGGATTCCTTTGCACGCCGGCGGCTGGGCCGCGGTGCTGAACGACCCTGGGCTGCGCTCCGACCCGATCCACGCCAATGCCCAGGGCTACGCGGAGTTCGCGCGCGGCCTGGCGGACACCCTGCGCGAGACGGGTTTGTGGACGGGCTGAGCCGGTGCCTGCCTCAACCCTTCGGGCCGGCGCAGCCCCGTCTCTCTGCCTCCCTGGCTCCTAACGCCGCGCCGCGGCTGCCGCCGCGATCTCGGGCGGCAGGCGCTTGAGCAGCCAGCGGATCGCCAGCGGCACCAGCACCAGGTCGTCGACCACGCCGACGAAGGGAATGAAGTCGGGCACCAGGTCGATGGGCGACAACAGGTACAGCGCGATCAGGACGGCACCGCCCTTGAGCCAGGCCGGGGCGGCCGGATGGCGCAGCGCGAACCAGAGCTGCCGCGCGTCGCCGCGCAGCACGGTCCACAGGAGGGTCAGGCGTCTGAACATGGCAACAGCCTCCGGGTAAAAGGCCGCGGGCGGCCGAAGAGCTCTACTTGCCGTCGTTTCCCCCGCTTTCAAGGCCGTGGCCGGGCCGCTATCATCGGCTGGGGGCCTTGGGAGCATGACGGCAGAGATACACGGTGAGCCGAGCGACAGCGGGCCTGGCAGGCGCTACCTGACGCTGCTCTTTTCAGACCTGTCCGGCTCCACCGAGCTCGGCGAGATCATGGAGGCCGAGCACTATGCCGCGGTGCTCTCCGCCCTGCGTGGCGTCTACCAGGAGACCATTCCGCGCTACGGCGGCATGGTGGTGCGGGTGCAGGGCGACGGCCTGCTGGCCCTGTTCGGCTACCCCCAGACGCGCGAGGCCGACGGCCGCAATGCCGTGGCCGCCGCGCTCGAAATGCACCAGCGCGTGCGCGAGCTGCGCGTGCCCCTGCCGCCCGGCCGGTCCCTGAGCCTGCACACCGGCATCCATGCCGGCCTGGTGCTGCTGCAGCCGGGCAGCGTGGAGCTGGGCCGCTTCGAACTCCTCGGCACCGTTCCCAACATGGCGGCGCGCCTGTCCGACGCCGCCGCGGCCCACGAGATCCTGGTGAGCGAGGAGACGCTGGGTCCGGCCAGCCGCTTCTTCGTCACCGGCGCCCCGCGCGCCCTGCAGGTGAAGGGCCGGCCGCATCCGCTGCTGGTCTACCGCGTCGACGCGCGCGCCACCCTGCCGCAGAGCCTGGCGGCGATGGAGCGCCACGGCGCCTCGGCCTTCTTCGGGCGCCAGTCCGAACTGGCGCAGATGGAACACGACCTCGAGGCCGTGCTGGCCGGCACGCCGCGCTCGCTGGCCATCGCCGGCGCGCCCGGCATGGGCAAGACCCGCTTGGTGGAACAGTTCCTGGGGCGCGCGTTGCAGCGGGGCTGCATGGTGCTGCGCGGCTACTGCGAAAGCCAGCTCGGCGCCGAGCCGCTGCAGCCCTTCCGCCACATGCTGCAGGCGCTGGGCGCGCAGGCCGACGCCGTCGCGCCGGACGACTATGCCGAGCGCCTGGCCGCGCTCACGCCGCAGCAGCCGCTGCTGCTGTTCATCGACGACTGGCAGTGGGCCGACGATGCTTCGCACCACGTGCTGGCCGCCTTGCGCCAGCGCGCCGGCGCGCGCCTGCTGGTGCTGCTGTCCACGCGCGAGACGGCGCGCACCGCCCTGTCCAGCGCCGACCGCACGCTCGACCTGCAGCCGCTGGGCGAGGCCGAGGCACTGCAACTCGTGGCGCTGCGGCTGCCGGGCGCCGACCCCTTCGTCGCCGCCGCGATCTGCGAACAGGCGGCCGGCAACCCGCTCTACCTGGAGGAGCTGTGCCACTCGGTGGCGCGCGGCAACGCGGCGCGGGGCCCGGGCCGGGCGCCGGGCGGCGCCGGCTGGCTCAACCGCCTGGTCGAGTCGCGCGTGCAGGACCTGGAGCCGGCGCAGATCGAGCTGGTGCGGGTGGCCGCCGTCATCGGCAACGTGGTGCCGGCCTGGCTGCTGGAGCAGCTCACCGGCCAGCCCGCCGACGGCCCCCTGCAGCTGGGGCTGGCCCAGCAAGACCTGATCTTCCCCGGCGAGCGTCCGGGAACGCTGCGCTTCAAGCACGGCCTCACGCGCGACATCATCTACGAATCGGTCGGCCTGCACGTGCGCCAGCAGCTGCACCTGCGCATCGCGCAGGCGCTGCAGCAGCACCGCGTGGTGGAGGCCCACGACGAGGCGCTGGAGGCGCTGGCCCTGCACTTCGATGCCGGCGGCGACGCCGCCAATGCGGCCCACTACGCCGAGATGGCCGGTGACCGCGCCCTGACCGCCTCGGCCCTGGACCGCGCCCGGGCCCTGTACAAGGTGGCCCTGGGCGCGCTCGACCGCCTGCCGCAGGACGCCGCGCTGGCGCTGCGCTGGGTCTCCATCGTGCAGCGCCTGGGCCGGGTCTGCGTGTTCGACCCGGTGCGCAGCGAATTGCCGCTGTACGAGCGCGCCGTGGAACTGGCCGAGCGCCACGGCGACGGCGCCACCATCGCGCTGGCGCGCCACTGGCTCGGCTACATCAGCTACGGCGTCGGCGATGCGCGCGGCGCCATCGCGCATGGCGAGCGCGCGCTGGTCGAGGCCTTCGCCGCCGGCGAGGACAAGCTGGCCATCCAGGTGATCGCCGCCCTCGGCGAGGCGCACTGCACGGCGGCCAACTACACGCGCGCGCTGGCGCTGCTGGACGAGGCCATCGGCATCAAGCGCAAGCACCGCAGCAGCAAGCACCTGAACGTGGGCCTGATCTTCTCGCTGGTGTGCCGCGCCTATGTGCTGGGCGACCGCGGCGATTTCGCGCAGGCGCACGCGAGCTTCGACGAGGCATTGGCGCTGGTCGCCGGACGCACCCACGAGATCGCGACCACCACCCAGGGTTGGCGCGGCACGGTGCTGCTGTGGCAGGGCCGCTGGGAGGAGGCGCGCGAGGCTGCGGCCCTGTCGGCCCGCAGCGCCGAGGCCACGCGCAGCCTGAGCCAGCTGTCGATCGCCCGCGCCATCGGCGCCTATGCCGACTGGATGCTGACGCGCCGGCCGGAGCACCTGCAGACCATCCTCGAAGTGACCTCCTGGCTGGCGCCCCTGGGCGGCGGCCTGTACCGCTCGCTCAACCATGGCTGGCTCGCCGAAGGGCTGGTGGACGCGGGCCGCATCGCCGAGGCGCGCCACCATGCCGCCCGCGCGCTGCAG
>JAEZKX010000445.1 GCA_023436025.1 Pseudomonadota bacterium
GTCCTGGGCTGGGCGTCGCCGGCATCGTCCGTGCCGCGGCCGGCCGGCGCGGCCGCCGGCGCGGTGGTGCGCAGCGCGCGCAGGCGGCCCACCACGCCGGTGGGGAAGTAGTAGACCGACAGCACGAACAGCAGGCCCAGCCACAGCAGCCAGCGGTCGGGGGACAGCAGCGCGGCCAGCCACGGCAGGCCCGACACCGCCTCGCTGCCCAGCTTCAGCAGGTCCTGCAGGTAGCTTTGCGCCACCACGAACAGGGCCGAACCGACGGCCGCGCCGTAGACCGTGCCCATGCCGCCGATCACCACGATCAGCAGCACGTCCAGCATGATCTCGAAGGACAGCGTGGTGTCCGGCCCGTTGTAGCGCAGCCAGATTGCGAGCATGGCGCCGGCGAGCGTGGCGAACAACGCCGACAGGATGCTGGAGACCGTGCGGTAGACCACCACCCGGTAGCCGATGGCCTCGGCGCGGAACTCGTTCTCGCGGATCGCCTGCAGCACGCGGCCGAAGGGCGAGTTGACGATGCGCAGCATGGCGAGGAACAGCACCAGCGCCACGGCGAACAGCAGGTAGTAGGTCAGCAGCCGGCCGTCGAGCGATACACCCAGGAAGGGGCTCTCGGCGAACGAGGTGCCCGGCGACAGCAGCTCGGGCATCCGGAACGTGAGGCCGTCCTCGCCGCCGGTCACCTCCGACAGCTGCGACGCCAGGGTCTGGAAGGCCGCCGCGAAGGCCAGCGTGATCATCGAGAAGAAGATCGCCCGCACCCGCAGCGAGAACAGGCCGATGGCCAGTGCCAGGAAGAACGACAGCACCAGCGCCACGCCGATGCCGGCGGCCAGCGACGACCAGCCCGCGCCCATCCGCGTGGAGGCGATGGCCACGCCGTAGGCGCCGATGCCGAAGAACATGGTGTGCGCGAAGCTGACGATGCCGGTGTAGCCGAGCAGCAGGTCGAAGCTGGCCACCAGCACGATGAATACCAGGATCTTGGCGGCGACGTTGAGCGCCTTGACGCCCGGCACCAGGAAGGGCGTGAGCGCCAGGCCCAGGAAGATGGCCAGCAGGATCGCCGCCAGGATGCGGCTGCGCGGGAAGTCGTTGGAAAGGAGACGGGTCAGCATGGCGGTCACTTCGACAGCGCGTAGACGCCCTGCGGACGCCACAGCAGGATGGCCATCATCAGCAGGATGTTGGAGAACAGCGCCATCTTGGGCACCAGGAAGCCGGTGTAGTTGGCCATCAGCCCCACCAGCAGCGCGCCCACCAGCGCGCCGGTGGTGGAGCCCAGGCCGCCGATGATCAGCACGATGAAGATCAGCACGTTGACCTGCGCGCCCATCTGCGGAATGACGTTCTGCTGGTACAGCCCCCACATCACGCCGCCCAGGCCGGCCAGCGCGCTGCCGACCACGAAGACGCCGATGAACAGCACCCGGATGCGGTAGCCGAGCGACTCGACCATCTCGCGGTCCTGCACGCCAGCGCGGATCAGCAGGCCGATCTTGGTGCGCGTGAGCGTCCACAGCAGCAGGCCGAACACCACCAGGCCCACCACCACCGCGATCAGCCGGTACTTCTCGACCGCCGCGTCGCCCAGGTAGAAGGTGCCGCGCATGCCCTGCGGCAGCGGCAGCGGGATCTGCAGCGGGCCCCAGATCACCTTGATCAGCTCCTCGCCGATGATCATGCCGCCCATGGTGATGAGGATCTGCTTGAGGTGGTTGCCGTAGACCGGCCGCACGATGAAGCGCTCGAAGGCCAGGCCGATGGCGCCGGCCACCAGCATGGCCACCACCATGGCCGGCAGCACCGCCAGCAGGTTGGTCCACAGCGAGCCGGAGCTGGTGTAGTCGCCCATGGCGCCCAGCACGCTGGTGGCGACGAAGGCGCCCAGCGCGATGAACACGCCGTGGCCGAAGTTCAGCACGTCCATGAGGCCGAACACCAGCGTGAGGCCCGAGGCAATGATGAAGATGATCATGCCCATGGCCAGGCCCGCCACCGTCAGCGTGAGCCAGGTGGAAGGCGAGCCGATGAAGGGCAGCACCAGCAGCGCCAGCACCGGCACCAGGGCCAGCGGTTTCCAGTCGAAGTCCTTGAAGTTCACAGTGCCAGCCCCAGCAGCGCATGCTGCAGTTCCTCGTCCTCGGCCAGCGCCTGCATGGACCCCGCGTGCACCACCACGCCGTTGTCCATCACCGCCACCGTGTCGCCCAGCCGCTTGGCGAAGTTGATGTTCTGCTCTACCAGCAGGATGGTCACGCCGCTCTTCTTCAGCTGCGCGAAGGCCTCGATCATGTTGTTGATGATGGCCGGCGCCAGCCCCTTGCTGGGCTCGTCGACGATCAGCAGTTCGCGCGGCTCCACGATGGCGCGTGCCACCGCCAGCATCTGCTTCTGCCCGCCCGACAGCTTGCCGGCTGGGTGGTTCCAGAACTTCTCCACCGCGGGAAACAGCGAGAAGATCCACTGCAGGCGGGTGGCGTCGATCTGCGCCACGGTCTTGGCCGAACGCGCGGCCAGCAGCAGGTTCTCCCTGACCGTGAGGTCGGCGAAGATGCCCATGTTCTCCGGCACGTAGGCCACGCCCCGGCCGGCGATCTGGGGCGTCGCGGCCTGGGTGATGTCCTGGCCGGCGAGCGTGATGCGCCCTTGCGAGGCGCGCCACAGGCCCATGATGGTGCGCAGCGTCGTCGTCTTGCCGGCGCCGTTGCGGCCCAGGAGCATGGTCAGCTGGCCGCGCGGCACCACCAGGTCGACGCCGTGCAGGATGTGGTAGGCGCCGATGTGGGTGTGGACGCCGGAGAGTTCGAGGAGGTTCATGCCGCCTCCTTCGCCGCCACGCCCAGGTAGGCCTCCTGCACCACCGGCGAGGCGATCACCTCGGCCGGCTCGCCGTCGGCCACCAGCGCGCCGTTGTGCAGCACGATGATGCGGTCGGCCAGTTCGCGCACCACGTCCATCTTGTGCTCCACCAGCAGGATGGTCTTGCTGCGGTCGGCCTTGAGCTTGCGGATCAGGTTCAGGATCACCGGAGCTTCGGCATGGTTCATGCCTGCGGTCGGCTCGTCGAACATGTAGACCTGCGGCTGCATCGCCATCAGCAGCGCCACCTCCAGCTTGCGCTGGTCGCCGTGGGGCAGGTTGGCCACCAGCTCGTGCGCCTTGTCGTGCATGGCGACCTCGGCCAGGATGGCGTCGGCATGCGCCACCAGCTCGGCGTGGTCGCTCCAGATGCTCCACAGGTTGAGGCCGCGCCGGTGGCCGCCCTCGCGCGTGGCCTGCACCGCGAGGCGCACGTTCTCCTGCACGGTCAGGCGCGGGAACAGGTTGGTGAGCTGGAAGGCCCGGCCCAGGCCAGCGCGGGTGCGCTGCGACGCGGAGGCGCCCGACAGGTCGCGCCCGCCCAGCGTCACCGTACCGCTGCTGGCCTTGAGCTGGCCCGAGATCAGGTTGAAGTAGGTGGTCTTGCCCGCGCCGTTGGGGCCCACGATCGCGGTCAGCGTCCCCGGCTCGAACGAGCAGGTGACGGCGTTCACCGCGACGTGGCCGCCGAAGCGGATCGTCAGGTCTTGCGTCGCAAGGGTCATCAACAGGTGCCGATCACGTAGTAGTTGGTTCCGGTCCGCTTCAGCGTGGTCACCACGAACACGTTCCACAGGCCCATGTTCTGGTTGGAGCCGTAGGCGAAGGTGACGCCGCCCGCCACATAGGCGCGGCCGGCGGTGGTGTGGGCGTAGTTGCTGGCGGTGTAGCAGGTGGCGGCGGCGCCGGTGGTGGTGCCGCTGGCGGGAGCCGACAGCGCGCCCTGGTTGCCGTTGGCGTCGAGCGCGGCCACCGTCCAGGCGTAGGTGGTGCCCGGGTTCAGGCCGCTGTCGGTGTAGGAGGTGCCGGCGACCGGCAGCGCATTGACCTTGCTGCCGTTGCGAAACACGTTGTAGCCGGTGGCGCCGGAGACGGCGCTCCAGCCGATGGCCATCGTGTTGCTGGTGGCGCCCGAGGTGCTCACGTTGGCCGGCGCCGGCAGCGTGCCGGGCGTCGTTCCGCCGCCGGAGGACACGCGGTCGACCATGGCCTTGATCGCGGCGGCCTGCGTGCCGGCCTTCTGCGCGAAATTGCCGCCGTACCAGCCGGTCCAGTCGAAGCAGGCGTTGGGGTTGGGCAGCAGGCCGCTGGCCGCGGTCTGGCGGCCCGTGCTGTCCGACTGGGCCTGCGGGAACAGCACGATGATGCTGTTGGTGTCGGCCCAGCGGGTGTAGCCCGTGTTCCTAATGAACTTGTCGCCGACCTGGGCGTACGACTGCAGGCAGCCGTGCAGCGCCACGTGCACCCGGCACTGCGCGCCGCTGGCGCAGTTGGCCGGCACGTAGAGCCAGCCGGTCGGGGCCATGCCGGGGTTGGAGGTGAAGGCGCGCTGGTCGAACTCGATGTAGTTGCCGGTCGCCGGCGCGTTGTTGCGCGCATTGAGCGTGCCGTAGAACTTGCTCAGCACCGCCTTGGCGCCGTCGTAGCCGCAGTTGCTGATGTAGGGCGAGCCGGTGGAGCTGCAGGCGTTGTTGCCGGTGGCATCGAAGTCGGTGGGGAACACGTGCGCCGTGGAGGCGCGCTGCACGAACTCGAGGTTGGCCGCGGTAACGCCGTTGCTGCTGTACTGGGTGCGCGCCGCATTCATCGGGTTGGGGCCGACGGTGGTGTCGCTGCTGCCGATGAACATGTAGACCTTCTGGGCCGCCACGTTCGACTTGCTGTCGATCGCGCCACTGCTGCTGAAGCTGTCGATGCTGTTCTGCATCGTGGCCAGCTGGGTGCTGGAGATCGATGCGTTGTACATGCAGGCCGTGTAGTTGTTGTGGCCGGCGCACATGTAGGGGCCGGCGGCGAAGATGCCCACGCCCTTGAAGGTGGCGGAGTAGGCGTAGCCGAGCTGGTTCGCCATGAAGCCGCCGGCCGACAGGCCCGACACGGTGGTCTGCGTCGGGTCGACGTTGTAGGCCGGCAAGGGGACGGCCGCCTGGGCCGCGCCGCAGGCGAGCACGGCGGCGGCGAGGAGGCGCAGGGTCTGGCGAAACGGCATTCGGTTGTCTCCTGGTTGCTGTTGGCGAGGCGAACGAGTCCCCTGCCTCCGTGTGCCCGGAGGTTCCATGGAAAGTCGGGAAGCGTTGCCGGGCGCGGGCGACCGCACCCGGCCGGCGGTCAGCGCTTGTTGCGCACCGGAACCTGCATTTCCTCGGGCTTGATCTCGCGCACCAGCTCCGGCACGCCCCAGGCGAACGCGGGATCGACCTTGATCTTGAAGTGGTACATGGACTGCATGGCCTGGTGGTCTTCCTTGCGGAAGGTCATCGTGCCCTTGGGCGTGTCGAAGGACATGCCGGCCATGGTGGAGATCAGCTTGTCGGTGTTGGTGTCGCCGTTGGTCTTCTTCAGCGCCGTCACCAGCGCCATGGCCGCCGAGAAGCCTCCCGCGGTGAAGAAGTCCGGCGGGGTCTTGAACTGCTTGTAGTGGCTGGCCACCATCGCCTCGTTCACCGGGTTCTTCGGGATGCCGAAGTAGTAGTAGGTGGCGCCCTCCATGCCCGGGAACTGCTTGTACGAGGCCATGGCCGGCAGGATGTTGCCGCCGGTGGCGATCTCGATGTTGTGGCGCTTGAGGTCGAGGTCGGCGATCTTGAACGGATTGCCGGCGCCGGCCCAGACGATCCAGATCACCTTGCGGCCGGGCTGGTCCTTGAGCTTCTCGATCAGGCGCGTCGCGCCCGCCGTGAAGTCGGTGGTGTTGGCCGGCAGGTATTCCTCGTGGACGATCTTGGCCTGCTTGATCGATTCACGGAAGGCCTTCACGCCGTCGCGCCCGAAGGCGTAGTCCTGCGCCAGCGTGGCGATGGTCACGCCCGGCTTGTCCAGCGCCACGGCGTTGGAGATGGCGTCCTGCGAGCTGTTGCGGCCGGTGCGGAAGATGTACTTGTTCCACTTGTCGCCGGTGATGGAGTCGGCCACGGCGGGCTCCACCAGCAGGATCTTCTTGTACTCCTCGGCAACCGGCAGCATGGCCAGCGCGACACCCGAGGAGGTGGGGCCCACGGCGATATCGGCCTTGTCGTCGGAATAGGCCGTGGCCAGCAGTGACTTGCCCAGGTCCGGCTTGCCCTGGTCGTCCTTCTCGATGACCACCAGCTTCTTGCCGTTGACCATCATGGTGCCGCCGGTGGCGTATTCGAGGCCCATCATGAGGCCGACCTGGGTCTGCTTGCCGTAGGCCTCCAGCGGGCCGGTGCGGCTGTAGACGTGGGCGATCTTGATTTCCTTGGCCTGTGCCCAGGCGGAAGGGGCGGCCAGCGTGGCGGCGGCGACGGCGGCCGCGACCCAGGTGCGACGAAGCATGGTTTTGTCTCCTGATGATGAACTACGAAAGGCAGGCGCCGCGTTGCAGGAGACATGCCAGGGGGCAAGTGCTTGATCTGCAAGGTTTTTTTCTGGCGGACCCGTCCGATGTCCGGGAATCGGACACGCCGGAATGTACGAGAACAAGACAGATGCCTGGTTTTCAGGCAGCCATTTCCTCGAGCCGTTCGTACAGCTTGGCGCGGGAAATGCCCAGCAGCCTGGCCGCGGCGACCTTGTTGCCGCCGGTAGCCTCCATGGCGGCCTGGATGGCCTGGCGCTCCACCTCGGCGACCTGCTCGGCCAGCGGGCGCAGCGCGCCGGAGCGCGGCGGCATGGGCGAAAGCGGCAGCGGCGCCGGCGGCATGCGCTGCACGCCGGCCTCGCGCAGCACCTGCTCCAGCTGGCGCTCCTCGATCTGCTGCGACTCGCTGCGCATGGCCGCCTGCTCCAGCACGTTGCGCAGTTCGCGGGTGTTGCCGCGCCAGGGCTGCGCGGCCAGCATGGCGATCGCTTCGGCGCCGAGCTCGAACGGCGCGGTGCCGTTGCGCAGGGCGATGTCTTCCACCAGCACCTCGGCCAGTGCCGCAATGTCGGCACGGCGATCACGCAGGGGCGGCACCTTGATCGGCAGCACGTTGAGCCGGTAGTAGAGGTCCTCGCGGAACCTGCCCTCGCGCACCAGCGCGGCCAGGTCGCGCGAGGTGGCGGCGATCACCCGGGCATCGAAAGGCACCACCTTGTTGGAACCCAGCGGCTCGATCTCGCCTTCCTGCAGCGCGCGCAGCAGCTTGGGCTGCAGCGCCAGCGGCATGTCGCCGATCTCGTCGAGGAACAGCGTGCCGCCGTCGGCCAGCTTGAAGCGGCCGTCGCGGCCCTTGCGGTCGGCGCCGGTGTAGGCGCCCGGCGCCACGCCGAAGAATTCGGCCTCCAGCAGCGTGTCGGGCACGGCCGCGATGTTGACGCTGACGAAGGGTCCGCGCGCGCGTGCCGAGGCCGCGTGGATGCCGTGCGCGAGCAGTTCCTTGCCGGTGCCGGTCTCCCCCAGCAGCAGCACGGGGCTCGTCGACTGCGCGGCACGCCGCGCCTGCCGCTTCACCTCCACCGCCGGCGGGCTGGCGCCGATGAAGCTCGCCAGCGTGTACTTGCTGCGCCGCTGCGTCGCCAGCTCGCGGCGCGCGTCGTCTAGGTCGCGCTGCAGCGCGGCGAACTTCTGGATCAGCGGCTGCAAGGTGGTCTCGGGATGGTCGAACAGCACGATGCCCAGCGCGCCGATGACGTTGCCTCCCTCGTCGCGCAGCGGGATGCGGCTGACGACGAAGGTGCCGGCCTTGTTGGACAGCAGGTCGATCAGGATGGGCTTGCCGGTTTCCAGCACGCGGTGCATCTGCGTGTTGTGGACCACGTCGGACACGGGATGGCCGACGAAGTCCTCCACCCGCGGAAAGCCCAGCGCCGGCAGGAAGCGCTTGTACTGGTCGTTGATCCACACGACCCTGCCCTCGCGATCCACCAGCAGCATGCCTTCGCTGGCATTGGCGAACAGCTCGAACATCGACCGCGCCGCCAGCTCCAGGATGCTCTGGCCGTCCAGCGGCAAGGGATGGTCGTGGCGCATGCGGCGAATGGTAGCGCCTCGGGCCGGCCCGCCAGACGCGTCCCACATGCGCTGCGCCGGGCGTCCCGCAGCGCCTGGCGGCGGCGCTGCCTGTAATGGGGCCATCCGTACCCGACATTCAGAAGGAAGTACCCATGAACGCCCAGGAGATCCACGCCTCCATCGCCCGCGCCGAGCAGTTCGCCGACCAGGCCAAGGCCGCCGCCCAATCCGCGGACGCCGACCTGCGCCAGGCCATCATGGCGCTGCACCAGGAAGCCAGCCAGGCCAAGAAGGCCGGCGTCAAGGACGAGGCGACCCTGCGCCAGATGGTGCTGCAGGTCGAATCCACGGCCGACCGCGCGCTGGAGGCCTGCCGCAATGCCGGCCAGGTCGACGCCAGCCTGCAGGAGGCCGTCAAGGGCGCCCACGCGGAGCTGTCCAGGCTGAAGAAGCAGCTCGAGAGCGGCGCTCCCGCATGAGCCGGTGCCACCCGGGCGGCCCAACGCGCACAATCGGGTCCTGATGGAACGACTGCGGATCGACAAGTGGCTCTGGGCCGCCCGCTTCTACAAGACGCGCACGCTGGCGTGCGACGAGATCGACAAGGGGCGGGTCGCCATCAACGGCCAGGAGGCCAAGCCGGCGCGGGAGGTGAAGCCCGGCGACACCGTGACACTGCGCCGTGAAGGCGTGACGCGCACGGTCGTCGTCCTCGGCCTGTCCAGCCTGCGCGGGCCGGCGCCGGTGGCGCAGCAGCTCTACGCGGAGACCCCCGAAAGCCTGCAGGCCCGCGCCGAGGCCGCGGAGCAGCGCCGCTTCGCCCGCGAGCCCGCCACCTTCATCGAGCACGGCCGGCCCACCAAGCGCGGCCGCCGCGAACTGGACGCCGCCAAGGGCTGGGGCGACCGCTGGAGCGCGTCGATCGACGACCCCGATCCCTAGATCGACGCACCGTGCCGCCCGGCGGCGCGTGCCCGCGCCAGCGCGCGCACCCTCCAACTTCGATCGACCCCACCCTTGCCTGGCCGGTCGGTGCGCGCGCCGCGCGGGCACACCCTGCGAAACTGGCGGGCGACACGGGACACGGCACTGCGTTGGTGCTTTCACTAGTCGGCCCGCCACCTGCGGGATGGTCTACTTCTTGCCTTGCCCAACGGCATTCACCAGGAGTCGATCCATGAGCATCCGAAAGTGGGCCGCGGCCTTCACCGCCGTGTTCGCCTTTGCCGGCGCCGCGCACGCGCAGCAGTTCTTCCGCATCGGCACCGGTGGCACCGCCGGCACCTACTACCCGGTGGGCGGCATGATCGCCAACGCCGTGTCGCAGCCGGGCAAGATCGTCGCCACCGCGCAGGCCAGCAACGGCTCGCTGGCCAACGTCAACGCCATCGCCGGCGGCTCCATGGAAGCGGGCCTGACCCAGTCGGACGTCGCCACCTGGGCCTTCACCGGCACCGGCGCGTTCGAGGGCAAGCCCAAGGTCGCCGACCTGCGCATGATCGCCAACCTGTACCCCGAAAGCATCCACCTGGTGGTCAAGAAGGGTTCCGGCATCCGCAGCGTGGCCGACCTCAAGGGCAAGCGCGTCGCGCTGGACGAGCCGGGCTCCGGCACGCTGATCAACGCCCGCATGGTGCTGGCGGCCTACGGCGTCAAGGAGTCGGACATCAAGCCCGACTACATCAAGCCCAACCAGGCCGGCGACAAGCTCAAGGACGGCTCGCTCGACGCCTTCTTCTTCGTCGGCGGCGCGCCCGCCGGCGCCATCGCGGAGCTCGCCTCCAGCGGCACCGGCATCGAACTGGTGCCGATCTCCGGCGCGCAGAGCGAGTCGCTGCGCAAGTCCAATCCCTACTTCGCCGTCGACAACATCCCCGCCGGCACCTACAAGGACGTGCCGGCCGTCACCACCCTGGCTGTCGGCGCGCAGCTGGTCACCAGCGCCAAGATCGACGCCGAGACGGTCTACCAGATCACCAAGGCCATGTACAGCGACGCCACCCAGAAGACGCTGGCCGCCGGCCATGCCAAGGGCAAGTTCATCACCAAGGAGAACGCGATCCAGGGCGTGGGCATCCCCTACCACCCCGGCGCCGAACGCTTCTACAAGGAAATCGGCCTGCTGAAGTAAGCCGGCCGCGCGCGACGCACCACGGCAGGGAGGCGCGGCCTCCCTGTTTTCGTTCGGAGGGGCCATGGGCACGACCACCAGCACGACAAGCACCGCCACGATCGCGGACCTCGACGACCGCCAGCTGCAGCAGCTGGAAGAGAAGTTCGACCCCGAGATGCGCTTCCGCGCCACCGTGCCGCCGGCCACCTGGCTGGTGGCGGCGCTGCTGATCGTGCTCTCGCTGTTCCACTACTACACGGCCGGCTTCGGCCTGATGCGCGAGACCACCCACCGCGGCATCCACCTGGCCTTCGTGCTGGGCCTGATCTTCCTGGTGTTCCCCGCCTTCAAGCGCCAGTACGACGAAGCGCCCCGCAGCGACTGGCTGCACCCCGGCGGCGTGCCGCTGGCCGACTGGCTGCTGGCCCTCGGCTGCGCCGCGAGCGTGCTCTACATCCCCTGGGTGTTCGACGACCTCGCCTTCCGCGTCGGCAACCCCGGCACGCTCGACGTGGTGATGGGCTCGGTGCTGTTCTTCACGCTACTGGAGGCCACGCGCCGCTCCATGGGCTGGCCGCTGCCGCTGATCGCGCTCGGCTTCACCGCCTATGCCCTGCTCGGCCCCCATTTCCCCGGCCTGCTGAAGCACGCCGGCGCGTCGTGGACCCAGATGATCAACCACCAGTACCTCACCAGCCAGGGCATCTACGGCGTGGCGGTGGGGGTGGTGGCCACCTACGTCTTCCACTTCGTGTTGTTCGGCGTGATGGCCACGCGCATCGGCCTGGGCCAGCTGTTCCTGGACATCGCATCCACCGTCGCCGGCCGCTATGCCGGCGGGCCCGCCAAGGTGAGCGTGTTCGGCTCGGCGATGTTCGGCATGCTGTCGGGCTCCTCGGTGGCCAATGCCGTCACGGTGGGCTCGCTGACCATCCCCGCCATGATCCGCGTGGGCTACAGGCGCGAGTTCGCGGGTGCCGTCGAGGCGGCGTCCTCCACCGGCGGGCAGATCACGCCGCCGGTGCTGGGCGCGGCGGCCTTCCTGATGGTGGAGTTCCTCAACGTCTCCTACCAGACCATCATCGCCGCCGCCGTGGTACCGGCCTTCATGCACTTCTTCGGCGTGTTCATGCAGGTGCACTTCGAGGCCAAGCGGCACGGCCTGCGCGGCCTGACCGACGAGGAGATGCCGCGGCTGCGCGAATCGCTGCGCCAGCGCTGGCCCACGCTGATCCCGCTGGTGCTGCTGGTGGGGCTGCTGGTGTCGGGGCGCACGCCCTACCTGGCCGCCTTCACCGGCATCACCTCCTGCGCCATCGTGGGGCTGACCACCCGCGTCAGCGGCAACCGGCCAGCCAACTGGGCGTTGTGCGCGGTGCTGCACGGGCTGCTGGCGCTGATCGCCTTCGCCGACCTGGGCGGCAACTCCGACCAGGTGAAGATGCTGCTGTTCGCCGCCGGCGTGGCCATCGCGCTGGCCGGCTGGAAGATCGCCGGCATCACCGGCCGCATCGGCCACGGCGTGCTGGTGGAAGCCCTGCACACCGGCGCCAAGTACGCGCTGGCGGTGGGTGCCGCCGCGGCCACCGTGGGCATCGTGATCGGCGTGGTCACCCTCACCGGCGTCGGCTTCAAGATCAGCTTCATCATCACCGGCTGGGCGCAGGCCATCGCCGGCGCGCTCGGCACCATCCTGCCGGCCGTGCTGTTCGACCCCAGGACCCTGACCCTGTTCGCGGCCCTGGTGATGACGGGCGCGGTGTGCATCCTGATGGGATGCGGCATCCCCACCACCGCCAACTACATCATCATGGTGACGGTGGCAGCGCCGACGCTGGTGCAGCTGGGCGTGGAGCCACTGGTGGCTCACTTCTTCGTCTTCTACTACGGCGTGCTGGCGGACATCACCCCACCCGTGGCCCTGGCCGCCTACGCGGCCTCCGGCATGGCCGGCAGCGACCCGTTCAAGACCGGCAACACGGCCTTCCGCCTCGGCCTGGCCAAGGTGCTGGTGCCCTTCGTGTTCGTGTTCTCGCCAGCGCTGCTGCTGGTGGCCAAGGGCTTCACCTGGTCCGACTTCGCCATCACCTTCATCGGCTGCATCGTCGGCATCGTGGTGCTGGCCGCCGCGCTCAGCCGCTTCTTCCTGGTGGAGATGAAGCGCTGGGAGCAGCTGGTGTGCGTGGCCGCGGCACTGCTGCTGATCGCGCCGGGCCTGTGGGTGACACTGGCCGGCATGGCGCTGGTGCTGCCGGTGCTGGCGCGCCAGCTGGCCGCGCACAGGCAGCAGCTGCGCGTTCCCGCCCCGGCCTAGTTCCTTGCGCACCGCGGGCCCGGCCGCGTGTGGGAAAGCGCTGACCCCGGCCGGCGCACTGCACTGTCACGTCGCCAACCGGGCGGGACCGATACTTCGCGCACTGCAGTCACACGCAAGAAGACAGGGAAGCAGCAGGCAGGGACAAGAACAATGACGAAGAACGAGACGAGAACGGCATCGGTGCTTCAGCGGGTGCCCAGGATCCTGGAAGTGACGGCCCATTCCTATGGGCTGTCGCTGCAGGCCCGCAAGCCCGGTGCAGCCGGGGACCGCCATGGCCTCAAGTGCCGCAAGAGCGCGCACGACGGCAAGCCGGTTGCCGGACGATAGCGAAGGAAGTCAGGAAGCACGTGAACAGCCGCCTTCGGGCGGCTGTTTCATTTTCCGCCGCGCCGCTCGCGCGCCCGGCGCACCTGGCGGCTCTCGGTCGCGCGGCGCGCGGCCTCCTCCTTCTCGCGGCGCTTGCGGCGGAAGTTGCGCGAAAGCACGCGCGCCAGCGTGAAGGTGGCGACGAAGCTGAGGACGATGACAAGGGTGCTGGCGAAATCGGTGGGCATGGGAGCCGGTATGTTAGCGGGTGCTCCATCGCGTTCTCCAAACACGCGCGCCGTCGCCCGGAAGGCGCAGACGCGGGGCGCCGCGCACCATCCCGGGGCGCGAACATCGGCCGTGCCTACAATCCCCACGTGAAGCCCATGCATTTCCAGATCCTGGCGACCGTGCTCCTCGGCACGGCGGCCGCTGCCTCGCACGGCCAGACCGCGGCGGGAACCGTGAAGCGGCTGCAGGGCGAATCGCAGATCCTGTCCGCCGCCGGAGCGCGCGCGGCGGAAGTCGGCGCCACGGTCTACGCGGGCGACCGCTTCGTCACCGACACGGGCTCGGCCCTGGGCATCACGCTGCACGACGGCACGCAGATGGCGGTCGGACCGGACGCGGCGGTCACCCTGGAGGACTTCCGCTTCGACACCACCACGCGCGAAGGCTCGCTGCTGGTCGACGTCGCCCGCGGCGCGATGCGCATGGTGACCGGCCTGATCGCACGCCAGGACCCCAAGGCCGTCGAGGTCAGGACACCCACCGCCACCATCGGCATCCGCGGCACCGACTTCCTGGTCGACGTCGAAGGAAGCGCCGCGCGCCCATGATGCGCCACCGTCTTGCACTGCTGCTGGCCATGGCGGGATTGCTGCAGGCCTGCGCCACGCCGCCGCCCACCGAGCGCATCGTGCTGCTGCCGCAGGAGGATGGACGCAGGAGCGCGGTCATCGTCACGCGCCGCGGCGGCGAATCGGTGGAGCTCGACCAGCCCTATGCCTCCGCCCAGGTCTCCCGCGCGGCCGTCACCCGGACCGACAGCCTCACCGCCCAGGAGATCGAAAGCCGCTACGCCACCCTGCTCTCGGTGCAGCCGCCGCGGGTGCGCTCGTACACCCTGTACTTCGAATCCGACCGCGCCCAGCTGACGGCCGAATCGCAGCGCGAAGTCGAGCGCATCCTGGCCGAAGCCGCGCTCGTGCCCGCGGCCGAGATCGACGTCATCGGCCACACCGACAGCAAGGGCTCGCGTGACTACAACGACAAGCTGGGGCGCACCCGCGCCGAGTTCGTCGCCGGCCTGATGGCCGCGCGCAACTTCGAGCGCCTCTCGGTGCAAAGCCGTGGAGAACGCGAGCCGCTTGTGCCCACGCCCGACGGCGTCGACGAGCCACGCAACCGCCGGGTGGAGATCCGGCTGCGCTGATGGTCCAGGATCAGAGCGGCTGGAACGCCCGGCCGCGCCGCGCCTGGCTGGCGAACACCGAGCCGGTTGGGGTGTCGTTGCGCTGCACGATCAGGAGGTCCGGGAAGATCCGAATGTCCTGGATGAGGTGGCCACGGACCATTTCCTCCATGAGATCCACGACCAGGTTCGCGGGCGACTCGATGGCGATCCAGTCGTGGTCGGGGCGCTGGAAATCGTCCTGGAACGACCAGGACCAGTCCTCGATGATGTAGAGGCCCCCGGGCCGCACCATGGGGAACAGCGTCTCGAAGGAAGTCCTGGTCTGCTTGTACCAGTGCGAGGCGTCGTCCACGACGAGATCCAGGGCCCCACCGAAGTCTTCGCGCACGATCCGGCTCAGCGCCTCGGTGTCGTCCTGCGACGTGCCGTAGTGGACCCGGCAGCGGCCGCCGCTGCGGGCGACATAGGCATCGAGCGCCGGGATCGGCGTGGCGTTCAGCTCTACTGCCGACAGCTTCTCCGGCTTGAGCAGCTGGTCCATGAAGACGAACGAACCACCCTGGTACACGCCCAGTTCGAGTACGCGCCTGCATGCGCTCGGGTCCAGGGAGGTGTAGTGCTTCAGAAAGCTCAACCCCTTCATCATCAGGAAGCGGTGATCCTCCGAGCGGACCTTGCTGCCTCCGTGCTGGTAATCCAGCGTGAAGCGGTATCCGTTGACCGAGAACTCGGTAGCGCTCTCCCACTCGACGATAGGGCTGCTCGACATTGGCGTCCTCCCGCTGGAGCGGGCATCTTGCCACAGCCGGGCGAGATTGCCCGCACAAATTGTGGAGCCGCTACAGCCGACATCGAATCGTGGAGTCCAACCAAGCAGCGGGGTCGGGCCACCGGCGACCATCTGCGGGCCGAGTGCCTGCCCGGGCACTGTCTTCGGGGGTCCGTCAGGCCGCCAACGGCGGCCCCCCTGCCTGCTTCCATGCCAGGCGGCGCCCGATCCGCTTGCCCAGCCTGATACCTGGCTGTTCGACCAGGACGTAGGTGACCGCGGAGATCAACGTCAGGGCAAGCACGCTCGCAGCCACCAACAGCCAGTAGATTGGCACCGACCCGAGTGCCAGGTCACGCACGCGCCCATCTGCAAAGGCGGCGGTCAGCACGAGGCCCTGCAGCATGTAGATGCTGAAGCTGATGTGCCCCAGGCGCTGCGCCGCCCGGGTTCGAAGCAGCCCGAAAAGCGTTGTTCCCGAACAGATCAAGTAGAAGAAGACGCCCGCCATCAGCACCTGTGGGGTCCCCCATGGGGATGACCACCCCGCAAGCACGACGCCAAGCAGCAGCAAGGCAAGCGCCGACAGGGCTGCGTCGGCACGCTTGCCCGGCGCGTACGAATGGCGCAGGCCGGCGACCACCATGCCGCTGGCGAACAGCGCCCCGAAATAGAACTGTTCCACCGAGAAGAAGTGGGCACACCCGATGAAGCACGCCAGCGCGCATGCTGGAAACCAGGCCGGGCCGATCCTCGCGAATGCTGCGGTGAGCAGGAGGCTGAAGTAGAAGTACCACTCCCACTCGAGCGTCCAGGTCACTCCCGCCAGGATGATCCAGCCCCCGGAGTACCCGTTGAAATCCGGCGCTCCGCCCAAGCCCAAGGCTGACCAGCGGCCGAGCGCCGGAAGGAGTTCGGACACCGGCTGGTTCAGGACGAAGTCAGTGCGGGCAAACACCACAAGCACCATGACCAGGACGGCCAGCAGATACACCGGAGCAATGCGGAACAGCCGATTGATGTACAGCGGGACGAACGCGATTCTGCCTCGCGCGGCAACCGCCTTGCCCCAGAAGAGAAAGCCGGTGATCATGAAGAAGATCGCCACCGCCAGCGTTCCAAGCTGGTCGTAGAACTTTGCCGGTGGAACGATCCAGTCCCCGGTCTTCAACCAGTGGTAGTTCACGATCGCGTGATCGATCATCACGCTGAGTGCAAGAAATCCGCGGATTCCGTCCAGGCCCGTGGCCCGTGTCGCGCTCTCCTGCGGCGCGGGGTCGAGGAACGCGAAGCAGCGCAGGGAAAAGAGCGAACACGTGACCACGAGGATCAAGAAGTACGGCCAGATGGCGTAAACGGACAACGAGCCCTCCCTCGGCAATCGCGCTGAGTCTACTGCCCAGCTGCGTTGCTGGCCCGTGCGTCCGTCGCCAGGGCGCCATCCGGCGGTTGCGGCAATGACCACTGGGGATGCGCAGGGAGTGTCCGATCTGCTTCCATCGTCAGGCGACTGGAAGCCATCCCCGGGGAAGGGAACCCGCAGCCGGATTTGGCCACGCAAAGAAAATCCCCCGGACGGTTCGCCAGTGTGGCGGACTGTCGCGGGGGAGTGTCTTGGCGGAGCGACAGGGATTCGAACCCTGGATGCAGGTTTTTGCCCGCATACTCCCTTAGCAGGGGAGCACCTTCGGCCTCTCGGTCACCGCTCCGGTGTTGGGATTATGCCCCAAGTGTGGGGCCCTTCAGCGCGGCAGGGCCTCCGTTTGCAAGGAGATGCCTGATGCCGCGCCCGCCAGCGCCTCAGCCGGCCGGCTGGTCGAGGTCGAAGGCGCGGTGCAGGGCACGCACCGCCAGCTCCATGTACTTCTCGTCGATCACCACGGAGGTCTTGATCTCGCTGGTGGAGATCATCTGGATGTTGATGCCCTCTTCCGACAGCGCGCGGAACATCTTGGCGGCGATGCCCACGTGGCTGCGCATGCCGATGCCGACGATGGAGACCTTGCAGATCTTGGTGTCGCCCTCGACCCGGTCGGTGCCCAGCGTGGGCACCACCTTGGACTTCAGCACGTCGACGGTGCGCGCGTAGTCGTTGCGGTGGACGGTGAAGCTGAAATCGGTCTTGCCGTCGTGGCTGACGTTCTGGATGATGACGTCGACCTCGATGTTGGCGTCGGCCACGGCGCCGAGGATCTGGTAGGCGATGCCGGGACGGTCGGGCACGCCCAGGATGGAAACCTTGGCTTCGTCGCGGTTGAATGCGATGCCGGATACGACGGCTTGTTCCATTTTCTCGTCTTCCTCAAAAGTGATCAGCGTGCCCGAGACGGCCTCTTCCTCCAGCGGGATGTCCCACGGGGTGAAGCTCGAGAGCACGCGCAGCGGCACCCGGTACTTGCCGGCGAATTCGACCGAACGGATCTGCAGCACCTTGGAGCCCATGGAGGCCATCTCCAGCATCTCCTCGAAGGAGACCGTGCTGAGGCGGCGCGCTTCCGGCACCACGCGCGGGTCGGTGGTGTAGACGCCGTCGACATCGGTGTAGATCAGGCACTCGGCCGCCTTCAGGGCCGCGGCCACTGCCACCGCCGAGGTGTCGCTGCCGCCGCGGCCGAGCGTGGTGATGTGGCCCAGGTCGTCGATGCCCTGGAAGCCGGTGATGATGACCACCTTACCGGCATCGAGCTCCTTGCGCACGCGCACGTCGTCGATCGACTCGATGCGGGCCTTGGTGTAGGCGCTGTTGGTGCGCACGGGCACCTGCCAGCCGGCGAAGCTGACCGCGGGCACTCCCTCGGCCTGCAGCGCCAGCGCCAGCAGGCCCACCGACACCTGCTCGCCGGTGGAGGCGAGCATGTCGAGCTCGCGCAGCATGGCGTCGTCTGCGCGGGCGGGCTGCAGCTCCTTGGCGAGGCCGAGCAGGCGGTTGGTCTCGCCGCTCATGGCGCTGGGAACGACGACCATCTGGTGGCCCGCGCGCGCCCACTTGGCGACGCGCTTGGCGACATTGCGGATGCGCTCGGTCGAGCCCATCGACGTGCCGCCGTATTTGTGAACGATCAATGCCATCGGAATGGGGGAGTTCAAGGCCGCGACGCCGGATGAAGGTAGGCCCGGGGCGGGCATGGCGCGCGGAACCCGCAATTATACCGAGGCGTTACCAGCGCGCCGCCGCGCCCGCCCGGCCGCGCAGCGAGCCCGTCACGCTCCCCTCTGGCGCCCTGGCCCTGTTTCGCCGCTCGCCCGCTCAGGCCGTGTACACCAGGCGCTCCCCCAGCCGCTGCACGACCCCGTGCCCCACCTTGATGCGGATCCTGTGGCCCCGCGTCGTGCAGTCCGCCACCTGGTCCAGCAGCTCCTCCAACTGCCGTGCCGAGGCCGACGACGCATGCGCGCTGCGCAGCCAGTGCCGCAGCACGTTGGCCTGGCGCGAGCGCGGCAACTGCTGCAGCGCCGTGATCGCCGGCGCGCCGCCCATGCGCGCGAGGTCCTCCACCGCCACCGTCTCCAGCAGCTCCTGCGCCTGCGCCGCGTGGCGCGACGAGCGGGTGAAGGTCTCGCGGTACTGGGGAAAGGCTTCGGCCAGCGCCGGCAGCACGACATGGCGGATGCGGTTGCGCGTGAAGGCGATGTCCGCGTTGGTCGGGTCCTCGACCACCGGCACGCCCTCCTGCGCGATCCAGTCGCGGATGGCCTGGGCCCCCAGCGCCAGCAGCGGCCGAACGAACAGCATGCCCTCGCGCTGGAACACCGGCGCCATCGCCGCCAGCCCCGGCAGGCCGGCGCCGCGGCTCAGGGCCAGCAGCAGGGTCTCGACCTGGTCGTCGGCATGCTGGCCCAGCAGCACGGCCTGCAGTCCGCCGTCGCGCGCGGCGCGGGCCAGGGCCTGGTAGCGGGCATTGCGGGCCGCGTCCTCCGGACTCTCGCCCGGTGCGTTGCCGGCGGCGACGCGCCGCACGTCCAGGGCGACGCCGATGGCAGCGCAGAACGCCCGGCAGTGCTGCTCGAAGTCATCCGCCGCATCCTGCAGGCCGTGGTGCACGTGGATGGCGCGCACCTGCTGCGGCCAGCGCGCGGCCGCGGCGAGCAGCAGCGCGGTGGAGTCCGCGCCGCCACTGAAGGCGACCCCCAGGGGCAGTGGCAGCTGCAAGCCGGCGAGCGCCGCGGCAGCCGGGTTATCCATGGCGCCCTACCCGTTGCGCGGTGCACCGTGGCGGGCCCGCGCGGAACCGGTTCGAGCGGGCCGCCAAGGCGGCGCTGCCGGGGGGCAGGCGTAGCAGGCGCTGCGCGCCGGAATTAGTTCTCCGCCTTGGTGTCGGAGTAGCGGCCATAGCTTTGCAGCCGCTCGTAGCGCCGGTCCAGCAGTTCGCGCACCTTCAGGTCGTTCACCTGGCGCCAGGCGTCGTTCAGGGCACGCTTGAGGAAGGCGGCCATCTGCTTGTGGTCGCGGTGCGCGCCACCCACCGGCTCGTTGACGATCTTGTCGACCAGGCCCAGGGCCTTGAGACGGTGGGCGGTGATGCCCATGGCGTCGGCGGCGTCCTGCGCCTTCTCGGAGGTCTTCCACAGGATGGAGGCGCAGCCCTCGGGGCTGATCACCGAATAGATGGAGTACTGCAGCATCAGCACCTGGTCGGCCACCGCGATGGCCAGCGCGCCGCCGGAGCCGCCCTCGCCGATGATGGTGGTGATGATGGGCACCTCGAGCTGCGCCATCTCGTAGATGTTGCGGCCGATGGCCTCGGACTGGCCGCGTTCCTCGGCGTCGATGCCGGGATAGGCGCCGGGCGTGTCGACGAAGGTGAACACCGGCAGGCGGAACTTCTCGGCCGTCTTCATCAGGCGCAGCGCCTTGCGGTAGCCCTCGGGCCGGCTCATGCCGAAGTTGCGCAGGCCGCGCTCGCGCGTGTCGCGCCCCTTCTGGTGGCCCAGCACCATGCAGGGATGGCCGTTGAAGCGCGCCAGGCCGCCGACGATGGACAGGTCGTCGGCGAAATGGCGGTCGCCGTGCATCTCGACGAAATCCGTGAAGATCTCGTTGACGTAGTCCAGCGTGTAAGGGCGTTCCGGATGGCGCGCGATCTTGGTGATCTGCCAGGGCGTCAGCTGCGCGTAGATGTCCTTCGTCAGCTGCTGGCTCTTCTTGCCGAGCTGCTCGATCTCCTCGGAGATGTCGACGGCGGACTCGGTCTGCACGTAGCGCAGTTCCTCGATCTTGGTTTCCAGCTCCGCGATCGGTTGCTCGAAGTCAAGGAAGGTTCGTTTGGCCAAGAATGGCTCCTCGTTTTTAGCTGCCGCCGCGGCTCGGCCGTCAATAGGCCACCGGCAGCGGGTCCAGCGATCTCCAAATATACCAAGTCGCGACCGAGCAGAAGGGGCTCCAGGCGGCCGCCACCTCGCGCGCGTCGCTGCGGCTGACCGGGTCGCCGGAGAAGTAGTTGCGGCTGATGCCGGTGATGAGGCCGACGTCGTCCAGCGGCAGCACGTTGGGCCGCATCAGGTGGAAGATCAGGAACATCTCGGCGGTCCAGCGGCCGATGCCGCGGATGCCGACCAGCTCCGTGATGATCTCCTCGTCGTCCATCTCGCGCCAGGCGTCCACATGGATGGCGCCGGAGTCGAAATGCAGCGCCAGGTCGACCAGGTACTCGATCTTGCGCGCTGACAGGCCGGCGGCACGCATGTCGTCCACCTTCAGCTTCAGCACGTTGGCCGGCGTCATGCGGCGCGGCAGCGCGTGGAAGCGGTCCCACACGCTCTGCGCCGCCTTCACCGAGATCTGCTGGCCCACGATGCTGCGCGCCAGCGTGACGAAGGCGTCGCCGCGCGACTCCAGGCAGGCGTTGCCGAACTGCGGGATGAGCCGCTTCATGACCCGGTCGCGCCGCGTCAGGTACTTGCGGGCTTCATCCCAATACTCCGGGGTGACCAGCGCGCCGGCGGGCGCGCTCAAGAAGCGGCCTCCCAGGTGGTGCCGCCGGGCCCGTCCTTCAGCACGATGCCTTGCGCCAGCAGCTCCTCGCGGATGCGGTCGGCGGCGGCGAAGTCGCGGGCCTTCTTGGCCGCCGCGCGCTCGGCGATCTTCGCCTGGATGGTGGCTTCGTCGAGCGTGGCGCCGCAGCGCAGGAAGGCGCGCGGAGCGCCCTGCAGCAGGCCCAGCACGCCGCCCAGCGCCTTGAGCAGGCCGGCGCGCTCGGGCGAGCGCGTGCGGTTCACCTCGCCGGCCAGCTCGAACAGCACGGCCACGGCCTCGGGCGTGCCGAAGTCGTGGTCCATGGCGGCGCGGAAGCGCGCCGCCGCGGGATCGTTCCAGTCGATCGCGACGTCCACCGGCGGCACGGCGTCGAGCGCCGTGTAGAGCCGGCGCAGCGCGCCGCGCGCATCCTCGAGGCTGGCGTCGCTGTGGTTCAGCGCGCTGCGATAGTGCGAGCGCACGATGAAGAAGCGCACGGTCTCGGCGTCGAACTTCTGCAGCACCTCGCGGATCGTGAAGAAGTTGCCGAGCGACTTCGACATCTTCTCGTTGTCGATGTTGACGAAGCCGTTGTGCATCCAGAACCTGGCCAGCGGCACGCCGTTGGCCCCTTCGCTCTGCGCGATCTCGTTCTCGTGGTGCGGGAACTGCAGGTCGGCGCCGCCGCCGTGGATGTCGAAGGTCTCGCCCAGCAACGCGCAGGACATCGCGGAGCACTCGATGTGCCAGCCCGGGCGCCCGCGCCCGTAGTCGCTGTCCCATTGCGCCTCGGCGGGCTCCTCCGGCTTGGCGGCCTTCCACAGCACGAAGTCGAGCGGGTCGTCCTTGCCTTCGAGCACGGCCACGCGCTCACCGGCGTGCAGCTCGTCGATCGACTTGTGCGAGAGCTTGCCGTAGCCGGGGAAGCGCCGCACCGCGTAGTTGACGTCGCCGGCCGGCGCCCGGTAGGCCAGGCCCTTGTCCTCGAGCTTGCGCACGATGTCCAGCATCTGCGGCACGTAGTCGGTGGCGCGCGGATCGTGGGTGGGGCGCTCCACGCCCAGGGCGTCGAAGTCGCGGTACATCTCGGCGATCATGCGGTCGGTGAGTGAGCGCACAGTCTCCCCGTTTTCCAGCGACCGGCGGATGATCTTGTCCTCGATGTCCGTGATGTTTCGCACGAAGGTGACGCGCCAGCCGCTCGCCTTCAGCCAGCGCTGGATCACGTCGAAGGCCACGGCGGAGCGCGCGTGGCCCAGGTGGCACAGGTCGTACACGGTGATGCCGCACACGTACATCCGGACGTGGCCCGGTTCGAGGGGCGAAAAATCCTCCATTGCACGCGTGAGCGTGTTGTAGATGCGCAGGCTCATTGGGATCTCTGGGCGGCGTGTTGCGCGCCGGGGTCGCGGGGGACCGGGAGTGTTGCTGACGACAGACCGGACTCTTCCGCAACGCGGCCCCCCGGCTACAATCGGCCCGCAGTATATAGCCCTTGGAGCAACAGAGGCCTTATGTCGGTTGTCCGCACCAACTTCCCCAGGAACCTGGGCCTCGCCATCCTCACCGCCGCACTGCTGGGAGCCGGCGCGGCCCGCGCCGACGAGTACAGCGACGTCAACCAGCTGCTGCGCGCCGGCAAGCAGGCCGAGGCCCTGGCCCGCGCCGACCAGTACCTGGCCGGCAAGCCCAAGGACCCGCAGATGCGCTTCCTCAAGGGCGTGATCCTCACCGAGTCGGGCAAGACCAGCGACGCGATCGCCACCTTCACCAAGCTCACCGAGGACTACCCGGAGCTGCCGGAGCCGTACAACAACCTGGCAGTGCTCTATGCCGGCTCGGCCCAGTTCGACAAGGCGCGCGCGGCGCTGGAAATGGCGATCCGCACCAACCCGAGCTACGCCACCGCGCACGAGAACCTCGGCGACGTCTACGCCAAGCTGGCCAGCCAGGCTTACAGCCGGGCCCTGCAGCTCGACGCCGGCAACACCGCGGTGCAGCCCAAGCTGGCCCTGATCCGCGAACTGTTCTCCGCCAACCCGCGCACGGCTTCCGCCTCGCGCGGCGCCGCCGTGGTCCCCACGGC